>NZ_JBSHMJ010000003.1:0-196176 GCF_053645265.1 Dietzia sp. NPDC055343
CAACATCCGCCCCCGCGCCCTCCACGGCTTCCTCAGCCCCCATGTCAAGATGAACGAACTCATCAACGGTGTTGCGCTGACTCCCTGAGACCGCCCTGGCGAAACGTGTGCCGAACGCTCTTGAGGAGGAAAGGGGGCCGGTCAGCCGGAGTTGCGTAGCGCCGTGGCCAGGCCGTTCATGGTCAGTTGGATGCCGGTGCGGACCTTCGGGTCCTCGTCTCCGGACCGGTAGCGGCGCAGCAGCTCGACCTGCAGGACGTTGAGCGGCTCGAGGTACGGGAAGCGGTTGCGGACGGACCGGGCGAGCGCCGGGTTGTCGTCGAGGAGCGTCTCGTGGCCGGTCACCGACAGCAGCATCTCGCGCGCCAGGTCGAACTCCTCCGAGATGACGCGATGGATGCGCCGGCCCACCTCGGCATCGGGAACCAGCGAGGCGTAGCGGCCCGCGAGATCCATGTCGGCCTTGGCCATCACCTGCGCCATGTTGGACAGCGTGGTGCGCAGGAACGGCCAGTCGGCGTACAGCCGCCGCAGCGTGGTGAGCCGCTGCTCTGGCGAAGAGCTGGCAGAGGATCCGGCAGCGGCGCCGACCGCGCTACCCGCCGAGCCCTCGCCGTCGACCCATTGACGCAACGCCGTGCCCACCCCGAACCAACCGGGCAGCATCACCCGCGACTGCGACCACGACAGCACCCACGGAATCGCCCGCAGGTCCTCGACCCCGGCGGTCTGCTTCCGGGACGTGGGCCGGGACCCGATGTTGAGCTCCCCGATCTCGCTGACCGGCGTCGAGGTGGTGAAGTACTCGATGAACCCGGGATCGGAGTGAACCAGCGACGCGTACGCCTCGCGCCCGAGCCGCGCGAGCTCACCCATCACCTCGTAGGCCTCGCCGGCATCCTCGCCCAGTCCCTCGACGTCCAGCAGCGAGGCCTCGAGCGTGGCCGCGACCAGCGCTTCCAGGTTCCGGCGCGCCCGCTGCGGCTCGGAGTACTTGGCCGAGATGACCTCGCCCTGCTCGGTGATCCGCAGCGCCCCCTGCACCGCGCCGGGCGGCTGGGCGAGGATCGCGTCGTAGGAGTTGCCACCGCCCCGGCCCACCGCGCCGCCGCGGCCGTGGAAGTAGCGCAGGTGTACGCCGGCGCGGGCCGCGCTCTCGGCGAGATCGCGTTCGGCCTCATACAGCGCCCAGTTGGCGGCCAGGTAGCCGCCGTCCTTGTTGGAGTCCGAGTAGCCGAGCATCACCTCGAGCACGTCGCCCTGCCCGCGCACGAGGGCCCGGAACTGCGGGATCGCCAGCGCGGCGTCGAGGATGCCGGGCCCGGCCGCCAGGTCGTCGATGGTCTCGAGCAGCGGGATGAGCCGCACGCCCGACCGCGGCTCGGCCGGATCGCCGGAGAACAGTCCCACTTCGCGCAGCAGGATCGCGGGCTCGAGCAGGTCGGACACGGACCCGCACATCGACACGATGTAGTGCGGCACCACCTCGGGCCCGAGCAGGTCCACGGCCGCGGCCGCCGCCCGCATGACGCCCAGCTCGCGCGCCGCCGTCTCGGACAGCTCCGCGCGCGGGCCGAGCAGCGGCCGGTCGTGCGACAGCTCGGCCAGCAGCAGCTTCACGCGCGCGTCCTCGTCGAGCGCCGCATAGTCCTCGCTCACGCCTGCCAGTGCGAACAGCTCGCCGAGCAGTTCCTCGTGGGACTCCGAGTTCTGCCGCATGTCCAGCGCCTGGAGGTGGAACCCGAACGTGCGCACCGCCCACCGCAGGTCACGCAGGCGCGGCGTCCGCAGCAGGTCGCCGCCGACGTCACCGAGCGCGACGTCGATCACGTCGAGGTCCGCCAGCATCTGCGCGGGGGAGGTGTACGGGGCCGGGGTGGAGGCCTCGTCGTCGTCGCCACCGGCCGCACCCACCGCCCCGCGCGATGATCCCGACGACGACAACGCCCTCTCCCGCTCAGCGAGCCGGCGCCGGACCACCCGCACGGCGCGGCGGAACGGGACGTCCTCGCGCGCCGCGGCACCCCGCTCGTCGGTCTCCGCGAGGGAGTCCGCGAGGTCTCGCAGCTCGGCGGGCACCTCCACCAGGCGCTGCGAGAGGGACAGTTCCTGCTCGAGCAGTCGCAGCTGGTCGGCGTAGTGCCGGTGCAGCAGCGCGGCGGCCTGGCCGGTGGCGAACCGCACCACGTCCCCGGTGACGTACGGGTTGCCGTCGCGATCCCCGCCGATCCACGAGCCGGGGCGCACCATGGGTCGGTCGCCGCAGCCCAGCCGTTCGGCGATCTCCGCGTTGAGTGGCGGGATCACGTCCATGAGCGTGGCCTCGTGGTACTGCAGTCCGCCCAGGACCTCGTCCTCGATGCGGGGCCGTTCGCTGCGGATGATGGCCGTCTGCCACAGGGTGAGCACCTGGCGGCGGATGTCGAGTTCGATCGCCTCGATCTCCGCCTCCGACACCCGGTCAGCGGGGCCGGTGCGCAGGGCGTCGCGGCGGCGCATGAGGTCGAGCATCCGCCGGGTGACCTGGAAGACCGTCCGGCGGCGCGTCTCGGTGGGGTGGGCGGTGAGCACGGGCGCGACGCGGGCGGTGGCGCGGACGGCGGCCAGCCGCTCGGGATCGGGTTTGACGTCCGCCAGGCGGGCCCAGGTCGCGTCGAGATCGCCGTCCGGCGGGGGCTCGCCGGCGGCGGTGTGGATCCGGCGGCGGCGCTCCTGGTGCAGGTCCTCGGCGACGTTGGCCAGGAGCGCGAACAGAGAGAACGCGCGGATCACCGGGATCACCCGATCGGTGGGCACGTCGGTGAACAGGGCGGCCACCTCGTCGCGGTCGGCCTGCGAGCGGCGGACGGCGAACGCGGTGCGACGGGCGGTCTCCACCAGGTCGAAGACCTCGCGGCCCTCCTGTTCGCGAACGGTGTCGCCCAGCAGTGCGCCGAGGAACCGCACGTCGTCCCGCAACGGGGCGACGGCCCCCTCGAGCGGGTCGGGCCCGTCGGTCGTGACGGCCGGGGGCAGAACGGACTCGGACTGGGTGGGCTCGCTGTGGTCGGGCGCGGAGTGGTCGGCCATGGCGCCAGGGTAGGCGCGGGGTGTGACATCCGCGTGAATCCCCGGGACATCCCTGATGCGGGCCCGCCGCCAGGCGAGGACACTGGAGGCATGACGCAGCAGCCCGGATTCCAGCAGTACGGCGAGCCCACCCCCGGTGGCCCCTACGGCCACCAGCCTGCCCAGCCCGTCCCGGTCGACTCCGAACACCGCACCGCCGCGGCCCTCGCGCACGCCTCCAGCCTCATCGCCATGGTGATCTCGGCCGGGTGGCTGTCCTTCGTCGGCCCGCTCGTGATGTGGCTGATCTACAAGGACCGCAGCCCGTTCGTCCGCCAGGCCGCCGCGGGCTCGTTCAACTTCAACCTCGGCCTGTGGCTGATGAGCATCGTCGGCTGGATCTTCATCATCACGGTCATCGGCATCCCGATCGGTCTGATCCTGCTCGCGGTGTCCTTCCTCGGCCAGATCATCGGCCACGTGATCGGCACCCTCCGTGCGACCAAGGGCGAGACGATGAACTACCCGTTCCAGCTCAAGGTTCTGCGCTGAGCCGCGCGTGCTGAGCCGCTTCTGACTCCGGCCTCAGCCCAGCGCCACGTGCCGGATCGGCCCGTGCAGTGAGGTGACCAGCAGGTCGCCCGGCCCGAAGTCGCCGAACCCGTCGGCCACCAGCACGCTCGTCGCCCGCGGGATCCCGCCGACCAGCACGCACGCCTCGCCGCTGGCCCGGTCGATCCGGTACACCTCGCCGGAGGACCACGAGGTCACGAACAGCGCCTCGGCGGTGATGTCGAGATCGTCGAGCCCCCGCGGCGTGGTGGGCGGCGCGGTCAGCTCGGTGGTGGTCCACTCGCCCGGCCGGTCCAGTGGGACGGCGTGCACCACGGTCCGGTCGGTGGACTGCGTGACGTACGCGGTGTCGCCCTCGATCGCGATGCCGTTGGACACCCCGAGCGTGGCGGCCCGCGACCAGTCGTGCTCCACCTCGCCGTCCGGACCGACCCTGGTCAGCCCGGTGTCCTCGAGGCTCGTGAGGTAGCGGTTGCCGTCTGAATCCACGGCCAGCCCGTTCTTCCGGTTCTCCAGCCGGGCCTCGATGCGCGCCTCCGGCCGCTCCGCCGCGGGGTCGAAGGTGACGAGGTCGGAGCGGTCGGCGAGGTAGCCGGTGCCGGCCGCGACGTGCATGCGCCCGTCGGGACCCGGGGCGATTCCCCCGGGCGCGCGCACGGGGACGCTGGCGACCACCTCGCCGTCGTCGTCGTACGCGTCGACGCGGTCCAGGAACGTCTTCGACACCCACAGGCGCCCCTCGCCGTCGAACGCCATGTTCTCGGTCCAGCCCAGCACCGGCGGCGGGGTGGTGCCGAACGTCATCACGCGCGGCGTGGGGCCCTCGCACGCGCCGATCGGGGCCCCGGCGGAGTCCGAGGACGCCCCCAGGCCGAACGCCGCGTCCGACCCGGCGTCGAGCGCGTCGACCGAGCCCGCGTGGGAGCCCGACGGCAACGCCTCCACCGACCCCGACGCGGGCGCACCGACGGCACCCAGCGAGGTGGCCGCGCCGACCACCGCCGAGCCGAGCGGGTCGGCGGACGCGGCGCCGGTCAGAGCGACGGTGGGGACGACGACGGCGACACCGAGGGCCGCGATCACCGGGCGGAGAGGCTGCATGGTCCTATCTTCACACCCCGCTCACTCACACGCCGGCGGGTCGGCGGCCGTGGGTCTCGTACTGGGCGAGCAGCGCGGCGCGGTCGGCGTCGGTCAGCAGGCGGTACTCGCCGGAAGGATCCCGCAGGTAGACCTCACCCGGCTCGGTCCAGGATTCGCGACGCAGGCTCGGCTTGGAGATCTTGCGGGTGGCGGTGACCGGCATCGCCTCGAGGATCCGCACGAAACGGGGCGCCCACTTGGTACCCATGTCGGGCTGGGCGCGGCAGAACTCGCCGAAGGCGGCCGGGTCGAAGCGGGCCCCGGGTTCGAGCTGGATAGCGGCCATCACCTGGTCGCCCGTGCGGGGGTCGGGCACGGGGTACACGGCCACCACGAGCACGCCGGGGAAGCGATCGAGGATCCGCTCGATCGGGCCGGCGGAGAAGTTCTCGCTGTCCACGCGGATTTTGTCGCCGGAGCGGCCCGCGAAGTAGAAGAAGCCGTCCGGGTCCTTGTAGCCCAGGTCGCCGGAGTGGAAGACGTCGCCGATATTGCGCTCGGCGGTGGCCTCCGGGTTGCGGTAGTAGCCCTCGAACAGCGCGGCACCGCTGAGGTTGCAGATCTCGCCGATCGCCTCGGCCGCGTTGGCGAGCCCGCCGTCGGCGTCGAAGCGCGCCGGCGGGCACTCGCGACCGCGCGGGTCGAGGATCGCGACGTCCATGTGCGCCCCCGCGACCCCGAGCGCGGCGGGCGGGGTGTCGGGGGTCCGGGAGATCACCACGCCGCCCTCGCTGCTGCCGTAGGACTCGCCGGGCGTCACGCCGAACCGGCGCGCGAACTCGGCGCGGTCGTGCACGGAGGCCTCGGTGCCGAACACGATCCGCAGCGCCGTGTGCGCCTCCTCCGGCCGCTCGGGCTGGGCCAGTACGTACGACAGGGAGCGGCCGACGTAGTTGACGTAGGTGGCGCCGAAGCGCAGGACGTCGGGCAGGAAACCCGAGGCCGAGAACGTGCGGCGCATCGTGAACGTGCAGCCGACGTAGGCCGACGGCGCGAACGCGGCCATGAGGGCGTTGCCGTGGAACAGCGGCATCGCGTTGTAGGTGACGTCGCTGCGGACCAGCCCCCGGAAGTTGACCGTGCCGAGCATGGCCAGCCGTCCGGTCGAGCACATCACGGCCTTGGGCGCACCCGTCGAGCCCGAGGTGAACAGCAGGGCCAGCAGCGTGTGCGGGTCGCGCGCGGCCTCGTCCAGCCGCGGCTCGGCCCCGGCATGCGCGGCGAGCAGCTCCCGCCACCGCGCGGACTCCACTCCCACACTCCCGGCGCCACCGGTGTCCAGGCCGGCGAGCAGCGCGGCGCCGTCGTCGTCGGTGATTATCACGTCGCAGTCGACGCCGCGGATGTCCGAGGCGAGTTCCGCGCCGCGGCGCGTGGGGTTGATGCCGATGATCGTCACGCCCGCCATCGCGGCGCCGCACACCAGGAACAGGTACTCGGGCACGTTCTCCAGCAGGACGCCGACATGCAGCCGGCGGTAACGCTCGGGCCGGTCGGCGTAGGAGCCGGCGTACTCCCGCGACAGGTCACGCAGGATCTCCGCGCGTACGGCGGCCTCGGCCACGAACTCGCGCCACGACCATGACGAGTCCTCGAAGCGCAGGCCCGGGTGGTCGTCGGTCGCGCGCTCGAGCAGGATGTCGCCGAACGTCGCGTGCGGCATGGCGTGCCCGGGGTTGAAGCGTCCGGGAGTGATAGCGGCGGGGCCCATGGATCGCGAGAGTAGGCCATGGCGGGGCCGCGTGGCGGCGGATCACCCCGCATTCCTGACACCTGTCAGGGCGCCTCGGCCGCCCCGCCCCCGACCGGGGCGATACTCCACACTCGTCAGGCAGCCGCGAACCATCGGGCGCGGCAATGCGGTAAGAAAGACCTCATGGCGCTCGATCGTCGGCGTCCGGATCGCCTAAGGAGCGCAGGATAGTGGCTGGACAGGACCGGAACGGCAGCGCGGGTACGAAGATCGACCGGGGGAACGACGACGACACGGTGGTCCGCAGCCGGATCGAGGGCGCCGACGGAGCGGTCACGCTGTCCGGCATCCACAACTTCCGGGACGTGGCCGGGCCCGGCTACCCGGTCACCCCCGCAGGGGCCATGGCGCGCGGGATCGTCTTCCGGTCCGCCGCGATCTCAGCCATGGGCGGCGACGTCGACGTTCTCGAAACCCTCGGCGTGACCACCATCGTCGATCTGCGCACCGAGATGGAGGTGTCCCAGCAGCCGGACGTCCCGGTTCCGGGTGCGACGAATGTGCAGGTCGACATCCTCCAGGGCAAGTCCAGCGCGGCCACCCTCATGAACTCGGGGATCGTGAGCGTCGACGAGGCGCGCGCCGAGATGGCCCAGACCTACGAGCAGTTCATCCTCGGCGACGCCGAGCGCACCGCGTTCGGCCGGGCGATCACCGCCGTGGCCGGGTCGACGGGGGCGTCGATCGTCCACTGCACCGCCGGAAAGGACCGCACGGGCTGGACCTCCGCGATCCTGCAGCTGCTCGCCGGGGTGTCGCACGAGGACGTGGTGGCCGACTACATGATCTCGCAGAAGAACACCGCGGATCTCACCGAGGCGATCATGCAGTACGTGCGGGTCAAGATGCCCCACCAGGCCGACGCGATCCAGGAGCTGATGGGCGTCGAGGAGGCCAACATGCGGCGCTCGCTCGCGGCGCTCGAGAAGGAGTTCGGTGACATCCGCCGGTACCTCGTCGAGGGTGCCGGGATGGACGGCGACGCGGTGGACGCCCTGGGGACGCGCCTCAGGTCATGATGGTCAGGCCGCCGATCGCGCCGCCGAACGCCACCGCCTGAAGCGCCACGGCGATCACGCGGCCCAGCTCGGTGCCCGCGCGGGCGTGGACCCAGGGCCCGGCCATGGTCACTGCGAAGATCATGACGACGGCCGCCACGGCCGCCAACGTCCCGGCCAGCCGCGACGCCACCAGGTAGACGGCTCCGAGCCCCGCCAGGCCACCGAGTGTGGCGGCGCCCAGTGTGTGCAGTGGGGCCGGCAGGAGCGCCGCGTCCGTGCCCGCCGCGCTGCTGTGCGCGGCGGACGGCGCCGGCGCGGGATGCTCCGGGTCGGCGTGCTCGGTGTGCTCGGTGTCAGGCTGCGGGCCCTCCCACGCCTGCAGTGCCAGACGGTTACTCATACTTTTGACCCTACGTAGTTCTGTCGCGACGAACCTTCCACAATCCTGAAGATTGCAACCGGTGGGCGTCGCCGCAGGTCAGCACGGCGATGTGGTCAGGAGATTTCGGTCACAGCCCCCGTGGTCGAGGCGGAGAACGGACGGCTGATCCGGGCCGAGTACGCGTAGGATTCCGGGCGTCCGGTGCCGGTCGGGCCGGATGTGTGAGAGAACGGGGCCGTGAATGGGTGCGATCAGTGCAGATGGGGGATGGTTCGGACCCGGGGATGATCTCGAACGCGCGTATGACGAGGCCGAGGCGATTCTGTTGGCCGCCGAAGACCTCGACGCGGTCATGGAGGTCATCCGGGAGGCGGAATCCCCGGTCGAGGCACGGCGCGCGCTCAAGCTCGGATTCGGCTTCACCGGCCGCCAGGCGGCGCTGCTGCTGACCCTGCCGGTCATGTCCTTCACACGCTCCGAGCGCAGACGTCTCGACGACGGTCGTCGCGCACGGATGGACCTCCTGGCCGACGTGACGGGCGCGCTGCCCGCGATCCCGGCCGCCGGGTCTGATCCCGCTCCGGCGCCTGAACCCACGACACCCGCGGCGTCCTACACCGACTCCCATTCCGAAGACCCTCACTCCGCCCGCTATGCCGCCGACCCGCAGTGGGACGCCGCGCCCGCTTCCGACTGGAGCACGGACTTCGGCGCGGCCTTCGACGGCGTCCTGGCCGGCATCAGCTCCGCGATGGAGAAGCCCGAGATCGAGGCGCCGCCGCTTCTCTCGGTCCCGCCGGAGCCCGCGCCCCGGGCCGTGGCGGGCACCCCGGGACCGCCGGTCGTTCCGGCGCGAGCCGCAGCCCCAGCCGCGGGCTCGGCTGCGGACTCGGCTGCGGACTCGGCCGCGGGCTCGGCCCGCCCGGCCCGGCGCTCGATGTCGGCGCGCGAGGACGCGTCCGCCGTGTTGAACGAACAGATCGGCGAGCTGTGCGACGCGATCGCCATGATGGTCGGCGTGCGGCCACCGACCGGGGCGTGGTCCGATGACCCGCGCTCCTCGTCCGATGAGTCGGGGGCGCTGCTCGACAGCTGCGGGGTGGACGACCAGGCGGGCATACGTACCCTGCTGTGGCATCTACGTCGGACTGGTCTGGACTCCCTGGAAGGGCTGTTCCCGTTCGCCGAGCCGCTCTCGGCCGGCCAGGGTTTCGATGCGCAGTCCGTCCGGTTCGAGAGCGCGATGTCCGAGGGCGGGCTCGGGTCCCGGCCGGGCTCCGATGTTCGATGGGCTTCTCGTCTGTGGCCGATCGCCGAGCGCCGTGGCTTCGGTTACGCGGTCGTCTACGGTGACGGCTCCGACGCCGGCTCGGTCTGGGCGTACGGCGGCGACGAGCCGCTGCACCGCCTGTGGGACTCGGTGGTCGACCTGCTCGTGGAGCTGTACCAGTCGTTGACGACCGGCTCGTCCTGCGACGCGGCTGTCGGGGCTGTCGTCGACGGCCGCGTGGTGTGGACCAACCTCAGCTGAGTTCGCGCGTCACCACCGACGCCCGCGGGCCCCGGCAGAACACGAGCTCGATCCGCGACACAGTCCTGCCGGTGGCCGTGGCGAGCAATTGCGCATACGCGCACAGCTGGAGCAGGTACTCGTCGACGGTTGTCGGTGAGACGGCGACATCAGTCTTGTAGTCGACGACGGACAGCGTGCCGTCCGGCTCGTCCACGACGAGGTCCACCACACCGTCCACCGCGACCGTCGCCCCGTCGGTCGTGGTCAGGGGGCCGGCGACCGGCAGCTCGGCCCAGTGCCGCATTGTCGCGGCCCGGCGAACGGGCTCCGAGGTCAGCGCGGTTCGGGCCACCGCCACCATCTCGGCGACAGCCTCCGGCGTGCGGGCGCTGCGCAGACCCCCACTCAGCCCCAGGGCCTGAAGCTGCCCCTCGGCCCAGCCCTGCCACTCGCTCAGAGCGGCGGCGGTGTCGGCTTCCGGGTTGTGCAGCGCGGCCAGGTCCGAGTGCTCGGCCAGATAGTGCACAGCCGTCCCCACGTCGGGCCCGGCGGCGATCGGAGAACTGCGGGGCTTTGCCGGGAGTTCCTCCGCCCGCGCGGGAGCCGGGGCGAACCGCTCACGCAGGGCGGTCGCGAGCTGCTCGGGGAGGGAGGGCGTCCCCTCCGCATCGCCGGACTCCCGCTCCGCGCCGTCGAGCACGCCCAGTGTGCCGGGTTCTGCGGGGTCCGCGGGGTGGACGATACGTGTCGCTGACCAGCCTGCGCGTTCGGCCGACCGGGCGGTGATCTCACGACTGCGCTCGGCCCACTCGAGCGCGTCGGGGATGTCGACGGCCGGCACCGGTGCGCTCTGCAGCATGCCCTTCCCGTACTCCACCAGCGCAGGCGCATCGGATTCCTCGACCACCGACCCGAACAGCGATCCCCACAGTGAGAGAGGCTTGGGCTTGGCGGCCTTGGACAGTGCGTACCCGTGCCCGGACACGGCCAGGCGGCTCTCGGCCCGGGTCGTGGCCACGTAGAGAAGCCGGATCCGCTCGGCCCGCGAATGCTCCCTCTCGCGGTCGGCGGCAGCGGCGAACGCCGGGTCGCGCACGGTCGTCGAGAACCGTGCCACGGGTCGCGGCGGCTCGTCCTCGGTCCAGAGCAGTCGCGCCCGGTCGTCGGGCCATTTTCGGCTCATTCCGGCGAGGACGACCATCGGATACTCCAGTCCCTTGGACGCGTGGATGGTGGTGATGCGCACCGCATCCACGCCGATCTCGGGGATCGCCGCCTCGGGCACCCGGGCGTCCTCGGCGGTGAGCGACAGTGCCCAATCGGCGTACTCTCGCAGGTCAGCGCGGGCGGGATCAGCGGCCGATTCCTCCCACTGCCAGGCGTGCTCGATGACGAAGCGGATGCGCCGCCACAGGTCCCGACGCCGCGGTGACTCGGCAACGGATTCGAACACCATGCGGTCGTTGACGAGCCTTTCCAGCAATTCGCCTGGCCGCCGGGTCTCGAGCGAGAGCCCGGAAAGGTAGCGCATCGCCTCGGCCACGGGTGAGTCGTCGAGTTCGTCGGGTACGCGGGCGTACGGCGACCACGTGCCGCCTGCCGCATGCCAGCGCAGCAGATCGTCGTCGCCGCAGCCGAACAGCGGGGACCGCAGCGCTCCCACGAGCGAGGCCTCGTCGGCGGTGTTGGCCATGGCCCGCACCGCCAGCAACAGCTCGCGGATCTCGGGAGTCCCGTAGACGATCGACGACGCCTCGGTCCGGTAGTCGATCCCGGCGTGGTCAAGGCAGGTCTCCAGCATCGGCAGAGATCCGCGCGATGGCAGGAGGATGGCGATGTCGCCGAGCCGCAAGGGGGTCTGCTCCCCGTCCTTCGACTCGTGGGTCCAGCCCTCTCGGATCGCGGTGGCGATCACTCGTGCCACATCGGCCGCCTCGGTCCAGTGGCGCCGCTGACCGTCGTTGGCGTCGTCCGGGCAGTGCTCGGGAGCGTCCTCGGTCCGGAAGACGAACGGAGCCGGCCCGTGCTTCGGATCGTGCGCGGGCCGCGTTGGCGCCGGGGCGAGTGCGCGGTACTCGGGTTGGATCCCCTCGATCGGGAGCAGTACCTCGCCGAACACCGTGTTCACCCACTCCAACACCGCCCGCGAGCACCGGAAGTTCGTGCTCAGCTGCTCGACCTCGACGGAGGGATCGGACTCGTCGCGGCCCCCGCGGGCGCGGAGGTAGGTGGAGATGTCGGCACGCCGGAACCGGTAGATCGACTGCTTGGGATCTCCGACCGTGAACAACCGGCCGGGTTCGGAACCTGGCCCGTCTGCGGCGGCGGTGAGCAACTCCGCCAGGTCCAGCTGGATCGGGTCGGTGTCCTGGAACTCGTCGATGAGGATCCGTCTGTACTGGTCTCGGACCCGCTCGCGGACGGCGCGGTCGTGAAGCAGCTCGCGGGCCAGCACCAACTGATCGTGGAATTGCAGGGTGCCGTGGCGACGCCGCTCGTCGGCGTGCCTGCGCACTACCGGGATGAGAGCATCCAGGGTCAGCTGGATGCGGGGGCGCCAGTGCGTGCCCATGACTTTCTCGCAGATCCCCGGCAGCTGTTTGATCTCATCCTTGATGCCCTTGACCACGTCGGTGCCTCCCCAGTTGGGGCCCTTTCCACCGTTTCCGGGCCCGACGGGCTTACCCAGCAGTTCGACCCATGTGGGCGCGGACGTGGCATCGGCAAGAGCCGCGTCGAGGTCCTCCAGCCAGGTCTGGTGCTTGCCGAGGGTCTGGTACAGGAGGTCGGTCTCGTCCTGGCAGGAGTCGCGCCAGCCCACGATCGACCCGACGGCCGCGACGACCTCGCCGAGGTCGGGATTCGGCGGCAGCTGCGCGCCGTCGTGGAGAGGCCCGGCCGGCAGCCGGTCCCAGTCGCGGTGCAGTGCCTCGACGACCTCGCGGAACGAGGTGGGGCCCACCCCGGCGTCGAGCATGTCGTCGACGGCCCGCGCGAGGTCGCCGTCCCGGGTCGCGGTCGGACCGCTGCCGAACAGGAGGGTGGCGCACTCCTGCCAGAGGGCGTCGACGGCGGCGGACTCGGCGGTGTCCTGCTGGGCGGTGACCCGTGGCGGAATCCCGGCCTCGAGGGGGTTCTCGGACAGCAGCCGCAGTGCGAACGAGTGCAGCGTTCCGATCGCGGCCGTGTCCAGCCCCGCGAGCGCCGCGTCGGCTCGGCGGTCGCCCTTGTCCCGCTCGTCGACCAGGTGCACGCGGAGCCGGTCGCGGAGCTCAGCGGCGGCCTTCTCGGTGAACGTGATGGCAGCGATCTGGTCGATGGGCACTTCGTCGTCCAGTAACAGCGCGCTGAGCCGCCGGACCAGCGCGTACGTCTTTCCCGTGCCGGCTCCCGCCTCGACGAACAGGGTGGCGGAGGTGTCGGACTCGACCCGGTCGCGGGCGGTCTGATCGGTGAGATCGGTCATGGGCGCGACTCCGATTCGTTCTGGATCTGGTCGGCGCTCAGGAGGCCGGCGAACGCGGGATGGGTGGTCATCGGTTCTGCGGTGGAGAGCACGGCCCAGGCGTCGTCGAGGTCGGTGCCCCCGAGGATGTTCGCCAGATCGCGGGACGAGCCCCGGCCGCCCTTGAGCGGGAACCATCCGCGCTGGAGGGCGTCCACCAGGTGACCGACGTCCGCGCGAACACGGTCCAGTAGCTGGTCGGTGATCGCCAGGCTGATCTGGGTGAACTCCCCCTTCTCGGTGCAGTACCAGTACCGTGCCTCGCTCACCGGCAGGTCGCGGGCAGCAGCCGCCGCTTCGGCGTAGAGCGGCAGCTGGAACCTGGTGCCCGACCTGGTGGGGTCCTCCGTTGTCGGCTGATCGTCGTCCTCGGGCTTCCTGCCGGTCTTGTAGTCGGTCACGCGCTGGGCTCCGGACCGGTTGTCGATGCGGTCGATCGAGCCGGCGAGCAGCAGCGACGTGGTGCCGGTGGAGGTGGTCACCTCGTAGGGGATCTCGAGTACCTCGCCGGCGTCATCCGCCCGGCCGAAGCCGAGCTCGGTCGCGGTGGGGCGCCAGCCCTGGTCGGCATCGGCCGTGTCCTCGTCGAACCACCGGTCGAGCTCGGCCCGGAGCAGCAACTCGCGGCGCCGCCACAGCGAGGCGACGAGCCCGGGGGACGACGCCACAACGGCATCGCACTCCGTCTTGAGCGCGGACATCAGCAGGTCCCGGTCCGGTCCGGAACCGATCTCGATCCGGTCGTCGACGTAGCGCTGGAGGATCGTGTGGACGAGGTCGCCGTAGTCGCGTAGATCCATCTCGATCGCATCGGCGGGATCGTCGAGTGTTCGGACCCGAAGGATGGTGCTGAGGAAGAACAGGTACGGGCTCTGGGCCCAGTCCTCGAGACGGGTCGGAGAGAGCGGGCGATCCAGCACCGTGAGCAGATCCGCGGCAGTGGAGACGTCCCCGGTGAACCGGGTGAAGCGGCCCAGCCGGCGATCGGCGCGCAACTGATGCGCGCGCACGAGCAGGTCGGGTGAGTCGGCCCCGACCCGCCAGGCGGAACCGGCGAGTGTCCGGATGCGCAGTTCGGCGGAGGTCGCGGGGTCCGAACCGAGGACGGGCAGCGGGTTGAGGATGCCGTCGACGAAGGACGGCACGGCGGTGACGGTCGGACATTCCGCGACCGCCTCCTGCCAGCGGGTCGCGTGGACCTTGGCGCCCGCGAGCCGGGACAGTGTGGGCAGCAGCCACCGGGAGGGGATGCGGTCCCCGCCGCCCCGCATCGACCCCCGGGGGAAGGAACACAACCGATGCGTGGCGCCGGCGACGAGGGCCAGTTGCAGGACCCGGTACCGCTCGTCGAGTTGCTCGGAGGCGGACGGCTCGACCGCGCCCTCGGGAAGCAGCGGATCGGGTCGGCCCAGCACCGGCAGCAGGCCTTCGGCCATGCCGACCACGCACACCGTGTCCAGATCCCGTCCCACGGCGTCGTCGATCGGTCCCAACGCGACCCCTGCGCCTTCGTCACCGATGCGATCGGTGATCGGGTCAAGACGCGAGGAGATGGCGCCCACGACACGATCGCGGGTGATGGCGGGCGCGATCGTGTCCAGGTCGGCCAGCGAGGCGACGACCGCCAGCACTGCCGCACGGTCCGGGCTCTGCCGGAAGACCGCCGTCACGAGGCGATCCGCCGCCTCGGCGGTCTCCGCCCAGGACGCCGCGGTATCGATGGCTGCCAGGCCGGAGCGGATTCGCGTGATCAGGTTCAGCACGGCGGCGGCCGCCTCCCGGTCACGTTCGCTCAGCTCTGACGGTTCGACGCGCAGCGACTCGGCCAGGCGGTCCCAGTCGGCGCCTCCGATCACGGGGAAGCGCGTGCGTGTCAGTAGCTCCAACCGGCGGGAGGACACCTGCTTCCCGCTCTCATCGGTGGCGACCACGGCCCCCTCGGCCACGATCGACAGCAGCTCCGCCCGCCCCATCAGGTCGTGATCCATCTGCAGCAACCGGATCAGCGACCGGCCGGCAGCCGAACGGCCTACCCCGGAGTCGCTCGGCCCGTGAACGGCGATGCCGGCCTCGGCGAAAGCTCGGTGCAACAGGCGCTGGTAGGGATCCGGCGAGGGGTAGTACACGCCGATGCGGTGGCCCGGGATGCCGGAGGCGAGTCGCGACCGGACGAAGCGGACCACCGCCCGGATCTCATCGTCCGAATCCGAGGCGTGAAGCACGTGGGTGCCGGTCACCGCGCTCTCGGTGTCCGGCTCCGCAGCGGAGGCCAGGTGGTCCGACCCGGTGCCCGGTACCGCCTCCACCCCGCGGGCCTTGAGCGCCGCCCGCAGCCGTCGCTCGACCTCGGTCCCGCGCAGCGGCGCCGCCACGATCACGCTCCCGAGGAGCTCCAGCCGCTCAAGGGCCGTGGTGACCGCTTCGAACTGCGTGTAATACGCGGTGCCGCTCCGCACGAGGGCCTCCCGCGAGAGACGGAGTACTTCTTCGTGCAGCGGTGTCTCCGGCGCGACCGACCCGGGCTCGACTGTGCCCAGCCGGAGGCAGGCCCGGGCCACGGCCTGCCCGGTGACCGGCTCCGTGGCCACCGCCTGCAACCGGCCCGGGTCGGAGTCCAGCGCCTTGTCCACCGCGGCGGCCAGCAATGGCAACGGCAGGGCGGCCCGTGGCGCCAGAGCGGGAGCCGCCAGCTCGGCGACGACCTGCGCCGCGGTCCGCACCGCCACGTTGGCCGCGCCGCCCGACAGGGCCAGTGCCCGGACGAGGTCCCGAGCCGCCCCGAACGACGGCACGATCACGGTGATGCGGGAGAGAGGATCGCGCGCTCGGACACGACGAACCGCGTCCGCGACTGCGGTGGAATGGGCCTGGAATCCGGTCACAAGGCCATGGTGCCCCACGGGTACGACATCGCCGGTGGGGACGGATGGCAGCGACGCCGGTCAATCGTGGAGAGGGCCTGCTACCGTCCGATCACATTGATGGGCGCGGCCGGGGGAGAGATCGATGACATACGACGGGCACGGTGGCGGGGCAGGCTGGGGTGGCTATCAGCCCGAACAGAAGCGCGGGATCTCCGGCCCGATGACGGCACTCATCGCCCTGCTGACAGTCCTGGTGTTGGCACTGCTCGGTGTGGTCGCCTATCTCTTCCTGCGTCCTGGCGGACCCTCCGGAGACGGGCAGGCTCGAGGTGTGGTGGCCTCGTCGTCGTCGACCACCGCGGCGCAGCCTTCGCAGTCCCCGGTCACCGAGACCGCCTTCACCACCCCGCCGCAGCGCGAGACGGTCACGGTGACCCGCGAGGCGCCCGCGCCGCGCCCGAACCCGTCGGCGGGGTACCCGTCCGGCGCGGACTACTCAGGGTGGCTGGGCAACCGCCAGGCCCGGTGCAACGCCGGCGACCCCGCGACAATGATCGGAAGGACCACGCAGGCGTCGTTCTCGATCTGCATCAACCCCGACAACGGTCGTTACTACTACCGCGGGTCGGCCGGCGGCTCCGGGGTCGAGGTGGACGATCCGGTCGTGGCCGGCGGCACCGCGACGGTCGCCAACAACGGCGTCGTGTACTCGATCAGTCCCGCGGGCATGGTGATCTACGAGGACGGCGCCGTGATCTCCAGCCAGTCCATGGTCTCCTTCTGGGCCGACTGACCTGCGCAGATCAGCCCGTGGGTGCGAGCGTGGCCACGTCGTCCACCGCCCGGCGCAGTTCGCGCGACGCCGCGCAGTCCCCGAGGCGTTGGCAGACGGTGTCGGCGATCGCCCCGTAGAACCACAACTTCTCGTCCGGCCCGGCGTTGAACAATCCCCACATCTCGTCGCCGAGGCGACCGTGCGCCGCGACCATCGATCGCAGGTTGTGGATCTTGTCGGCGGCCGAGATGAGCAGGCATTCCGGGGAGTCGTCGGCCAACTGCGCGAGGTAGCCCTCCTTGCGCACCCGCCACGGCGGCGTCTGCTGACCAGCCGTCTTCTCCTCCGATACTCCGCGCACCATCTCGGTGACGCGCTCGCCGAACTCGGCGGTCATGTCGGCCGCCGAGTACACCGACGGCGGAACGTCCTCCAGCACGTCGTGGAGCAGCGCGGCCACCACCACGTCCTCGTCGGTGGTGAAGTCGGAGACGATCATCGCCACCGCGACGGGGTGGGCGATGTAGGGCGTCGGGTCGTCCTTGCGGGTCTGGCCGGCATGGCATCGGGCGGCCACGGCGAGCGCGCGGTCGACGGTGGGGGTCCAGGTGAGTGGCATGAGGAACTCCTCGGGGGAGAGATCCCGGCGCCGGGCGACGCCGCCGGGTGGTGGCTGCGGGACCGCGGGAACCGGGGTCCCGGCCACACCCTCAGTAGACACCATGGGTCCGACACGGCGGCGGGCGCCAGTAAGGAAGATCGGAAGACGCCCGGCACGGCGGGCCGCTAGTGTCGGTGCGGTCCGGCGTCCCCGTTCCCGGACGGTCGGGAGCCGTGTGAGTACCTCGATTGTGTGGTTCCGCCGCGATCTGCGGTTGGCGGACCATCCAGCCCTCCTCGCCGCTCTCGAATCGACGGATGAGGTCCTTCCGGTGTTCGTCCGTGATCCGGTACTGCTGGCCGGCGGAGGGGCGCGGGTGGAACGACTCGAGGCGTCCCTGGCGGCCCTGTCGAAGAGCATGGACGGCAAACTGGTGGTGCGCACCGGAAATCCGGCGGAGGTGATCGCCGACCTGGCCCAGGAGGCCGACTGTCGGCAGGTGCACATCTCGCGTGAGCCGTCACCCTACGGTCGGCGCCGCGACGACCGTGTCCGCGTCGCGCTCGAACGCCATGAGCGCGAGTTGGTGGAGACAGGCTCGCCGTACGCTGTCGGACCCGGTCGTATCCTCAACCGCTCGGGTGAGCCGTACAAGGTGTTCACCCCGTTCTCGCGCGCCTGGCACGACCACGGCTGGCCCGGGCCGGGTCGCCTGCCAGTGGACGTCAGGTGGGCCACGGCACCGGGCGAGGAGCTAATCGGTCGTTCCTCCGGAGTCGGTGAGGCCGCCGCGCTCGACCGTTGGCGCACGTTTCTCGCCGAGGACCTGGGCGGATATGAGGAGGGGCGGGATCGTCCTGATCTCGACACGACCAGTCGGCTGTCGGTACATCTCAAGTACGGCGAGATCCATCCACGGACGATGCTGGCCGAACTGGCCACCCACCGGTCCGCTTCCGGTGACGGGGCGCACCGGTTCGTCACCGAGTTGGCGTGGCGGGAGTTCTACGCCGATGTCCTCTGGCATCGACCCGATTCGGCGTGGCGTGACCTCCGCGACGAGCTGTCCGCGATGCCGTATGACGACGGACCGGAGGTGGCTGGTCTGGTGGAGGCATGGAGAGAGGGGCGCACCGGGTACCCGTTCGTGGACGCGGGGATGCGGCAACTTCGTTCCGAGGGGTGGATGCACAATCGCGTCCGCATGGTCACGGCGAGTTTCTTGGTCAAGGACCTCCACGTGTGGTGGCCGGTGGGCGCACGTCACTTCCTGTCCCTGTTGCTCGATGGCGACATCGCCTCCAATAACCACGGGTGGCAGTGGGTCGCCGGGACAGGGAGCGACGCGTCCCCGTTCTTCCGGGTATTCAACCCGGTTACCCAGGGGCGACGGTTCGATCCGCAGGGTGATTACGTGCGGCGGTGGGTTCCCGAACTCGCCCACCTGCAGGGAAGCGATGCCCATGAACCGTGGAAGAACTCCGCAGGGTACGACCACGGGTACCCGGAGCGGATCGTCGATCACGCGGAGGAGCGCCGCGAGGCACTGCGCCGCTATGAACTCGCACGGGACGTGTGACGTCCGCATATGTGTGTAGACGGCATCGTTTCGTCGTTGTCGCCGCAGTGGAGGTCGGCGCCTCCCGGAACCATTCGCGGTAGTCGCCCCGTCGTAGAGGCTGACGCACTGTGATGACGACGACGAGGTGAGCCCAAGTTGGCGCTCCGGCGGGAACGCTGTTCGGACCGGCCGTCTGTATGCGGACTGGCCTCAACCTCTCGGCGCGGTGGTCAAAAAGTCTTGGCGTCGATCACGAAGCGGTAGCGCACGTCCGAGCGGACCACGCGGTCGTAGGCCTCGTTGATCTTGTCGGCCGCGATCAACTCGATCTCGGCGGTGATCCCGTGCTCGCCGCAGAAGTCGAGCATCTCCTGGGTCTCGGGGATGCCGCCGATCATGGACCCCGTGAGGATCTTGCGCCCTCCGGTCACCGACCCCGCGCGCAGCGACATCGGCTCGCTCGGGATCCCGATCTCCACCATCGCTCCGCGGGGCTTGAGCGTGCGCATGAACTGGTCGAGCGGCAGCTGAGCGGACACCGTGTTGAGGATGACGTCGAAGGTGCCGATCAGGTTGCGCAGGTTCTGCTTGCCCTCGTCGCCGGCGGTCGCGTAGTGCTCGACGGCGCCGAAGCGCAGCGAATCGTCCCGCTTGGAGGTTGTCTGCGACAGGACGGTGACCTCGGCGCCCATCGCCACGGCGATCTGCACGCCCACGTGCCCGAGGCCGCCCATCCCGACCACCGCGACCTTCGAACCCGGGCCGACGTTCCACTGTCGTAGCGGCGAGTACATGGTGATGCCCGCGCACAGGAGCGGCGTGGCGGCGGCCGGATCGAGACCGTCGGGGACGGAGACGACCATGCGCTCCTCTACCACGATGTGCGTCGAGTACCCGCCCTGCGTGGAGGCGCCTTCCACTGAGTCCTCGGGCAGCGGGGAGCCGTAGGTCATGACGGCCCCGCGCTCGCATTCCTGCTCCTGGCCGGCTTCGCACGAGGAGCACTCGTGGCAGGCACCCACCATGCAGCCGACGCCCACGCGGTCGCCGACCGAGTGCCGGGTGACCTCCGAGCCGACCTCGCGGACGATGCCGACGATCTCGTGACCGGGCGTCGTCGGGTACATGGTTCGCCCCCACTCGCCGCGCGCGTGGTGGATGTCCGAGTGGCAGATGCCGGAGTACTCGATCTCGATGAGCACGTCGTCCGGGCCGGTGTCCCGCCTGTGGATCGTGGTCTTCTCCAGAGGCTTGTCCGGTGCGATCGCGGTGACGGCGGCGACGTCCATGTGAATCTCCCGTAGCTCGAGGCAGGTGCTCTCGCCCACAGTAGTTACTGACGTGACACACCTGCAGCCGCCCCGGTCGGGGCCGGTGGGCGCGGGTCAGCCTCCGGGGGCACCTGAGTCGCCAAGGGTAGGTGAGCCAGAGATTGCTGACACCCGTCAGGCGCCTGTCTATGATGTGGGTCACACCCCTCCGCCAGCGAAGGATCCCCATGGCCGACACCGTCCGCGAACAGCTCCTCCGTCACGCCGAGTCCGACCGGACGGCGATCCACTTCGAGGACCTCGAGATCAGCTGGCGCGACTACCTCCGCGGTGCGGGCAAGCGGGCGGGCGTGATCACCGAGGTTCTCGACGGGACCCGTCTCGACAACGCGCAGCCGGACTCGGCCCGCCCCCGCCACGTCGGCACGCTGCTCGAGAACACCCCGGAGATGCTCTACGCGTTGGCCGCCGGCGCACTCGGCGGCTACGTCACGGTGGGTATCAACGCCACCCGCCGCGGAGACGGGCTGGCCCGGGACATCCGGAAGTCAGACTGCCAGGTGATCCTCACGGATTCGCAGCTCAAGCCGCTGCTGGACGGGCTGGACCTGGGCGACGTGAGCGTGATCGACACCGACTCCGACGAGTGGGTCGCGCTCGTGGAGGCCGCATCCCCGCCGGAGAACCCGCCCACGGTCGAGGCCGGTGACCCGTTCATGCTCATCTTCACCTCCGGAACCTCGGGCGCGCCCAAGGCCGTGCGGGTCGGGAACTTCACGGTCACCATGTCCGGCGAGTCGCTCGCGTCGACCTTCGAGCTCACGGCCGACGACGTGCTGTACGTGTCCATGCCGCTGTTCCACTCCAACGCCATCATGAGCGGCTTCTCGCCCGCGATCGCCGTGGGCGCCACCATGGTGCTCGCGCGCCGGTTCAGCGCGACCCGGTTCGGCGACGACATCCGCCGCTACGGCGTGACCTACATGAACTACGTGGGCAAACCGCTCGCGTACATCCTGGACACCCCGCCGCGGCCCGACGACGCCGAGACCACCCTGCGCGCCGCCTTCGGCAACGAGGCCGCCCCCAAGGACATCCCGGCCTTCGCGAAGCGGTTCGGCTGCACCGTCAAGGACGGGTACGGCTCGACCGAACTCGCGATCATCATCGTCCGCACCGAGCACTCACCGCTGGAGTCCATCGGGGAACCGTTCCCGGGAGTCGCCGTGTACGACCCCGTCACCGGGGTCGAGTGTCCCCGGGCGATGTACGACGACGACGGCGCCGTGACCAATCTCGACGAGTATGTCGGCGAACTCGTCAACACGTAGGGCGCCGGCTTCTTCGCGGGCTATTACAACGACGCCGGCGCCACCGACGACCGCCTGCGCGACGGCATGTACTGGTCCGGTGACCTGGCCTACCGCGATCAGGATGGCTTCGTCTACATGGCCGGCCGGAGCAGCGACTGGCTGCGCGTGGACGGCGAGAACCTGGCCACCGGCATCGTCGAGGAGATCCTCCTGCGTCACCCGGCGGTCTCCCGCGTCGCGGTCTACGGGCTGCCCGACCCGCGCGGGACGGGCGACCAGTTGGCGGCGGCGATCGTTCCGCGACACGACGCCCGGATCGACCCGGCCGGGTTCGAGGAGTTCCTCGCCGCCCAGGCCGACCTGTCGCCCAAGGCGTGGCCGCGCTGGGTCCGGGTCGCCGACGAGCTGCCCACCACGGCGACCAACAAGATCCTCAAGCGCGAGCTGATCACCCAGGGCGTGGGCGGCGCAGCGGTCGACGGGAGCCAGCCCGACACCTGGTGGGAGCGCGAGGAGCGCGGAACGGCGTACGCCGAGCTCGCGGCCACGCGGGCGTGACGGGACCGGCACTGCTGGGCGCGCAGCTCCCGACCCGGACGGTGCCGCGTCGGGGCCCCTGGACGTAGTCTCTGCGCATGAGATACGCCACCTCCAAGACGGTCCGCTACTGGGCGATGCCCGCCGCTCTCGGCACGATGGGCGTGCTGCATTTCGTGGCACCCAAGCCATTCGACGGGCTGATCCCGCCCGAGCTGCCCGGCAGTCGCCGGGCTTGGACGTACGGCTCCGGTGTGGTCGAGCTGGCAGTGGCCGGGCTGCTGGCGAACCGCGACACGCGCGCGCTCGGTGGCGCGGCCGCAACGGCCCTGTTCGTGGGCGTGTTCCCCGGCAACCTGCAGATGGCGCGGGCGTGGCGGGGTAAGCCGGTCTGGCCGTACCAGGTGATCGCGTGGGGGCGGCTGCCGCTGCAGATCCCGATGATCATGGCCGCCGACAAGATCCGCCGCGACGCGTGAGCGACCCCGGCGCGGGCGGGCGCCGGGGCCCCGGCGTGGGTCTGGTCCTGGCGGCGGCGGGCTCGGCGCTCCTGGTCGTCGGGCTGGCCGTGGTAATCCTCCTGCTGGTGCGCGGGCCGGCCGGGGACGGGGCCGACACGGTCGCCACGCCGACGTCGGGGGCCGCCACGACGAGCGTCGTGGACGGGCCGCCGGGCGTCATCGAGGAGTGCAGCGACTCCGGTGAGGCAGTCCTGCCCAGATCGGGTCGGGGAACTGAGGCCACCAGCTGCGCGTTCGCCGTCGCGGTCCGCAACGCCTACTTCCGCACCGCCCGCCCGGGGGATCCCGCGATGGTCGAGGCGGACAGCCCGACGACCGGCCAGAGCTACGAGATGGGCTGTATCGACAACCACAACAACGGCGGCATCATCTGCCGCGGGGGTGACAACGCGGTGGTCTACCTGTACTGAGTGTCAGGCCAGCCGCGCGAGGGCGTCGCGCTTGATCTCGTCCGGCGCGAACGACGCCTCGACCGACGACCGTGCGCACTCGGCGAGATGTGCCGACGCGATCCCCATCCGCTCCTCAGCGAGCACGTACTCGTCCACCACGTCCACGCCGAACAGCAGCGGGTCGTCGGCGCCGATCGAGCACCGCACGCCCGCCTCCAGCAGGGTCGGCAGCGGGTGCTGCTCCAGCGAGGGGTACACGCCCAGGATGACGTTCGAGGTCGGGCACACGTCCAGGCAGGTCCCGGTCTCGGCGAGCAGCGCGAGCACCCACGGGTCCTCGACGGCCCGCACCCCGTGCTGGATGCGGTCCACGCCCAGCTCGACCGCCGCCCGTACCTCCTCGGGGCCGGCCAGTTCGCCGACGTGCGGCACCACCCCGAGCCCGGCGTCGCGCGCGATCGCGAACGCCTCCGCCGCCGCGGTCACCGAGCTGTCGCGCTCGTCGTTCACCAATCCCACGGCCACCACGCCACGGTCGGCGAAGCGTGCGGCCAGGCGAGCGCCGGCGAGTGCGTGATCCGGCCCGGCGCCACGGTCGATGCTGACGATCGCCCCGGTCCAGACACCGTGCCGACGCCCCGCCTCGGCGGCCGCGGGCAGGATGAACTCCAGCGCCTCCTCGGCCGTGGCGAACGCCGCCGACTTCTCGGGGATCGACGCGTACTCGAGCGCCACCACGCCCTGCGCGGCGGCGTCGGCCACCACCTCGTCGAGCAGCCGCCCGACCCGCTCGGGCGTGTGCAGTAGCTCGATCAGCACACCGTAGGCGTCGAGGAACCGCGTGAAGTCGCTGAACTCGACCAAAGGCGGCACCGCGATACCGTCCTCGGAACACCACTGCCACAGCGTCGCCTCGCGCATGGCGGCCTCGAGGTGGACGTGCAGGTGCGCCTTCGGCAGCGCGACGTAGTGGTTCCGGGAGGGATCGGTCATCCTTCGTCCCGGAGCCCCCGTGCGTCGTCGGCGACGTCCTGGTGGGTGAGGGGATCGGAACCGTCCCAGCAGGAGATGTTCTTGGCCTGAGGCAGATCGTCGCGATGGAAGACCGGGTTGTGGCCGGCCGCCTTCTGCTTGAGGTAGTGGTGCAGAAGTGTCACCGCCAGGCCGCCGAGCGGGAGAATCGCCACCAGGTTGATGGTGGCCATGAAGCCCATGAACAGGTCGGCCAGACCCCACACCAGATCCACGGAACCGAGTGATCCTCCGATCACCGCGAGCAGCACGAGGAACCGGAAGGCGGTGATGGTGCGCGGGCTCTCGCGCAGGAAGTTGATGTTGGCCTCGCCGTAGTACGAGTTCCCGAGGATCGAGGAGAAGGCGAGGAAGAAGATCACCACCATCAGGAACGGCACGCCCCAGTCACCGACCTGGGTGGCCAATGCGTCCTGGGTCAACGTGATGCCCTCCCTGTCGCCCCCGAACTCGGGATCGGACAGCAGGATGATGAACGCGGTGGCCGAGCACACCACGAGCGTGTCGAAGTAGACGCCGAGGGACTGGACGAGGCCCTGCTTGACGGGGTGGGAGACCGAGGCGGTGGCCGCGGCGTTGGGGACCGAGCCCATGCCGGCCTCGTTGGAGAAGAGGCCGCGCCTCATGCCCTGCATGATCGCCGCGCCGATGGTCGCGCCGGCGACCTCTCTGAAGCCGAGCGCCTGGCCGACGATGAGGCCGATCATGTCGGGGACCTCAGTGATGTTGATGGCGACGACGACGAGCGCCACAACGATGTAGGCCACGGCCATGACCGGGACGATAATCTCGGTGACCGCGGACAGGCGGCGGATTCCGCCGAAGATGACCAGACCGGTGACCAGGGCCAGTCCGATGCCGATGAGCAGGCTCGCGGATGTGCCGCTGAGGCCGAACTGGTTCTGGACGGATTCGGAGATCGAGTTGGCCTGCACGGCGTTGAACACGAATCCGTAGGTGATCGTGATGATCACGGCGAAGGCCACGGCCAGCGGCTTCCAGCCCAGCCCGTCCCGGATGTAGTAGGCCGGGCCGCCGATGTACGAATCCCTGCCCTTCACCTTGTAGAGCTGACCCAGGGTCGACTCGATGAACGCCGTGGCGCCGCCGAGGATCGCGATCAGCCACATCCAGAAGACGGCGCCCGGGCCGCCCACCGTGATCGCGATGGCGACCCCCGCGACGTTGCCGGTGCCCACGCGAGAGGCCGCCGAGATGGTGAAGGCTCGAAATGCCGAGATGCCCTTCTTGCCCGATTCGATGTCGGCCGGTTTCTCCGTGATGGTCCGGAGCATCTCGGGGAACATCCGGATCTGCACGATCAAGGTGGTGGCCGAGAAGTACAGGCCGGCGACGAGCAGGAGCGCGATGACGCCGTACCAGTAGATGTCGTTGACATTCGCGACGAGGTCGGTGAGGTGGGTCACGAATCGACACTAACGGATGGTTCGCCGCGATATCTCGGGTCCGCACCCGCTTGTGGGGAGGAGAGCGCGACGGCACGTAACCTGGGCGGGTGGCTGAAGTCGAAGCGAGCGTCGGTGGTGACAGCGACCTGGCGCCCACCGCGCCGGAGGTCGCCCTGCTCTTCGAGGGTGGCGGCATGCGTGCTGTGCACACCGCCGGCGTGGTGGAGACGCTCATCGAGGCCGAGATCCACGCCGGGCTCGTGGCGGGCATCTCGGCGGGCTCCACACACCTGGCCAACTACCTGTCGCGGGACGCGGTGCGGGCGCGCAAGAGCTTCGTGGAGCTCGCCGGGGACCCCAACTTCGGCAACTGGCGCAGCTTCGCCCGGGGCAAGGGGCTGTTCAACGCCGAGTACATCTACGAGCAGACCGGTCTGCCGGACCAGGTCCTGCCGTTCGACTTCGACACCTTCGCGGCCAGCGGCACCGCCGCGCGGATCGGGACGTTCCGGTGCTCGGACGGCGAGACGCTGTTCTGGACCGAGGACGACGCCGCCACGATGCCGGAGTTGATGAAGATGGTGCGATCGTCCTCGACCATGCCGGTGTGGATGCCACCGGTCCTCATCGACGGCGAGTACTACGTGGACGGCGCGCTGGGGCACGACGGCGGCGTTCCGCTGTCCGCCGCCCGCGACGCCGGGTACGAGAAGTTCCTGGTGGTGCTCACCCAGCCGGAGGGCTTCCGCAAGGTGCCGCCCCGTCGTCTGACGCCGTTCTATCGGTCGTACTTCCGCCGGTTCCCCGCCGTGGGCGAGGCGCTGTTGCATCGGTGGGCGCTCTACAACGAGACGCTGGACGAGATCGACGCGCTCGAGGAGGCGGGGCAGGCCGTGGTCTTCCGCCCGGAGCAGGTGAAGATCCGCAGTTACGAGCGCAAGGTCGACCGCCTCGCCGAGGCGTACACCCTGGGCAGGGAGCAGGCTCGGCGAGAGGTCGACCTGTGGCGGGAGTTCTGCGGGCTCTAGGAACCGAAGAGTTCCGCGCCCCCGGCGAGGGTCCGCAGGATATATGCCGGCAGGTAGAGGAATCCGTCGATCGCGGCGGAGCCGAACGGCCCCGGGGTGATTCGTGCAGACCCGCTCGCGAGGCCGTCCCAGAAGTCAGAGAACATCACGTGTCCTTCCACGTTGTGCCCACCCTGTGTGGGCTGCGTCACACATCGTCCTCCGGTGCGGGCTTCGTGTCCACCGGGCGCACGAACGGGCCGGTCGCTGGCACTTAGGCTTGCCTCAATAGACAGACTGGTCTGTTCTCAATTATGGTCGCGGGCATGACCGACACCGCCGCCCCGTCTCGCCCCGCTCGTCCTGCGCGCGCTCCCAAGCCCAAGGGTCAGTGGAAGATCGACGGTAAGCTCACCCTGAACCACAACGAGGAGTTCAAGGCCGAGGACGACGCGCTCAACGTCAAGCAGCGCATCCTCGACGTCTACTCGCGTGAGGGGTTCGCCTCGATCCCCTCGGACGATCTGTCCGGCCGGTTCCGCTGGATGGGTCTCTACACCCAGCGCAAACAGGGCATCTCGGGGGCGCGGACCTCGAAGCTCGAAGCCGATGAGCTGCAGGACGAGTACTTCATGATGCGTGTCCGCATCGATGGTGGCGCGCTGACGACCGAGCAACTGCGCGTCGTCGCCGGCGTCTCGACCGAGTTCGCCCGCAACACCGCGGACATCTCCGACCGGCAGAACGTCCAGTACCACTGGATCCGGATCGAGGACATCCCGGAGATCTGGCGGCGCTTCGACGAGGTCGGTCTGACCACCATGGAGGCGTGCGGCGACTGCCCGCGCGTCGTGCTGGGCAGCCCGGTCGCCGGCATCGCGGCCGACGAGATCATCGATCCGACGCCGGCGATCGAGGAGATCAAGGCCAGGTACATCGGCAGCCCCGAGTTCTCCAACCTGCCGCGCAAGTACAAGTCGGCGTTCACCGGCCACCCGAGCCTGGACGTGGTCCACGAGATCAACGACATCGCGTTTGTCGGAGTGGTCCACCCCGAGCTGGGCGCCGGTTACGACCTGTGGGTCGGCGGCGGCCTGTCGACCAACCCGCAGCTCGCGCAGCGGCTCGGCGCCTTCGTCCGGCCCGAGGAGGCCGTCGAGGTCTGGCACGGCGTCACCAGCGTGTTCCGTGATTACGGCTACCGCGCCCAGCGCACCCGCAACCGCCTGAAGTTCCTTATCAAGGACTGGGGCGTGGAGAAGTTCCGCCAGGTCCTCGAGGACGAGTACCTCGGTCGCGCGCTCAACGATGGACCGGCCCCCGCCAAGGCCACCGCCCCCGGCGACCACATCGGCGTGTTCGAGCAGAAGGACGGCCGCTACTTCGTGGGCGCCACCACGACCGTCGGCCGCGCCGGCGGCGACGTGCTCACCAAGGTGGCCGACCTCGCCGAGGCCGCCGGGTCGCAGCGCATCCGCTTCACGCCGCACCAGGGCGTCATCGTCCTGGACGTCGAGGAGGACAAGGTCGAGGAGCTCATCGAGGGACTCGCCGCGGTCAACCTGCACGCCCGCCCCAGCTCGTTCCGCCGCTGGACCATGGCCTGCACCGGCATCGAGTACTGCAAGCTCGCCTTCGTCGACACCAAGGACTCGGCCACCGAGCTCGTCGCCGAGCTGGAGAGGCGCTTCGCGGGTGACGCCCCGCTGGAGACGCCGTTGTCGATCCACCTCAACGGCTGCCCCAACAGCTGCGCCCGCATCCAGACCGCCGACATCGGACTGAAGGGCCAGCTGCTCGACGGCGACACCCCGGGCTTCCAGGTCCACCTCGGCGGCGGCCTGGCCGCGAGCCACCGCGAGGAGGGTGGCCTCGGCCGCACCGTCCGCGGCCTGCGAGTGAAGACCTCGGACCTGGCCGACTACGTCGAGCGTGTCATCCGTAAGTACGTCGAGTCCGGTGAGTCCGGCGAGACCTTCGCCGAGTGGGCACACCGGGTGGATGAGGAGGTCCTCGTATGACCGCAGTGGGCCTGGAACTGCTGCCCCGCAGCACCGTGCTGACCCCCGGCCCCGGCCGGAAGCGCAGCGCCGACGAGCTCAAGGCGATCGCCGAGGAGGCCGCGCGCCGCTTCGACGACCGCGGGCTCTACGGCAACCACACCGAGATCGATCCGGCCGAGGTCCTGGCCTGGGCCGGCGAGACCTTCGGTGACGCCCTGGCCGTGGCCTGCTCCATGGCCAACACGGTCGTGCCGGAGATGACCGCGCCCCACGCCCCCGGCGTGGACGTGCTGTTCCTCGACACCGGCTACCACTTCTCGGAGACCGTCGGCGTCCGAGACGCACTGGCGGCCACGCCGGGTCTCAATGTGGTGGACGTCCGCAGCCCGGCGAGCATCGCCGAGCACGAGGCCGTCCTGGGCGACAGGCCGTTCGAGACCGACCCCGAACTGTGCTGCCGCCTGCGCAAGGTCGAGCCGCTCGACGCCGCGCTGTCCGGCTACGAGGCCTGGATCACCGGCGTCCGCCGCGTCGACACCGATCACCGCGCCGGCGCGGGCATCGTCGAGTGGGACGCCAAGCACGGGATGGTCAAGATCAACCCGCTGGTCGCGTGGACGCTCGAGCGCGTCCACAACTACGCGGACGAGCACGGCTGCCTACTCAACCCGCTGCTCGACGACGGCTACCCGTCGATCGGCTGCGAACCGTGCACCCACCGCGTCGAGGCCGGCGCGGACCCGCGTTCGGGCCGGTGGGCGGGCTCGTCCAAGACCGAGTGCGGAATCCACCTGTGACCGCCGCTCTCGCTGCACTCACGGCCGCGCCCGCTCCCGCCCCGGCCCTGGACGGACTCCCGCTCACCGTCGGGCTGGCCGGCCGCGAGGTGCTGCTCGTCGGCGCCGGGCCGGTGTCTGCCCGGCGGGCGCGGACGTTCCTCGAGGCCGGCGCCCACCTCCGGGTGGTCGCGCCGGCCATCGCGCCCGAGATGGCGGACGTGATGGCGGGCGCGGGCGACGGCGTCGTCGTCGTTGTCAGGTCCTTCATCCCCGCCGACCTGGACACGCCCTGGATGGTGCACGTCGCCACCGGCGATGCTCTGGTCGACGCGGAGATCGCGGCGCGGTGCGAGGCGCGGCGCATCTGGTGCGTGACCGCCGGCGACGCCGCGCTCGGCTCGGTGCGGGTACCCGCGCGCACCGCGGTCGCGACCCCGGCCGGGCTGGTGCGTATCGCCGTCGACTCGGGCGATCCGCGCCGGTCGGTGCGGGTCGGCCGGCACGTCGCCCGCTCCCTGGCCACCGCGCCCGCAGGGCTGCGCGCCCGCCGCCGCCCCGAGGCCGGCTGGGTGGCGCTCGTCGGAGGCTGCGGCGACGGCGACCTCCTCACCGTCCGCGCGCGTCGCCTGGTCCACGCCGCGGACGTGCTGGTCGTGGACGGTGTCGCTGACGTGGGCCTGGTGTCGGAGCTCGACGACGACGTCGAGGTGGTCGAGGCCGGCCCCGGACTGCCCGCCGCCCGGGTGGCCGACCTGATCGCGGCTCGACGCGCAGCCGGTCACGGGGTGGTTCGGATCGTCGCGGCGCCGACGCTCGCGGCGGCGGCCCGGGACCTCGAGGACGCCGGGGTCGAGTTCCAGCTCGTGCCCGGCGTGGTCTAGGCCCAGGCGGTGGTGAGCGCCGCGTCGATCCCGTCCCGGACGGCCGCGCGCACCTCGTTGACGGTGGGGGCCGCCCCCGGGTCCCACGTGATGACCGGGCCCGCTGCGGCCACGGCCCGTCGCGGCGGCACCCTCGCGTGCTCGCGGCCGTGGTAGGCGAGCCCCACCGGCAGCACCGCGACCGGGGCCCCGGCCGTGCAGACCCCCTCCACCATCAGGCCCACGCCCTTCTTGACCGAGTCGAGCCGCAGCGTGCGCAGGTCGTCGGCGGAGGAGTTGGTGCCCTCGACGAAGGTCAGCACCACCCCGCCCTCGACGATCCGGCTCACACACACGTCGATCAGGCGGGCCGCGGCACCGTCATAGATCTCGGACGCCGTCCCCTCGTAGTTCTTCGCGCGAAACACCGGGATTGTGCCGGTGTACTCGAACAGCGGCCGCAGCGGGCTCCGGAAGAGCGGGTCCTTGGTCAGGCCGGTGCCGGCGCACAGGAACCGGATCCGCTTGTCGAACAGGCTGGCGGCCAGCACCATCGGGTCCTGCTTGGACGGATGGTTGACGGCCACCAGCACGCCCACTCCCGCCCGGTGGAGGCGGTGGAGCTCGGCGACGGTCTCTTCGGGGATGCGAACCCGGGGACGGTAGATCGCGTCGATCACCCGCAGGAGCGGATATGTGAACCAGTCGCGCCGACGGCCGGGGCCGTAGAAATCGTAGACGGCGTCGTAGTTGGCCACGGTCACCTCGGGCCGTGGCGGCCGCCGTGTCCCGTCGGTGCCCATGCCCACCAGTCTCGCCCAGCGGATGCGGAACTGCATACGGATTGCGGCATGCTCGGAGGTATGACGACGCGACCCCGCCTCCTGCTGGTGGCGCACGGGACCCGTTCGGCGACCGGCCGTAGGGTGGTGGGCCGACTCCTGCTCGAGTCCCGCAAGCAGCTCGACGGGGTGGATTGCCGGCTGGCCTGGGTCGACGTCCAGGCGCCCGGCCCGTCGCGGGTGTTGGCCGACGGAGTGCCGGCGGTCGTGGTCCCGGTCTTCCTGGCCCGCGGGTTCCATGTCACGCACGATGTCGCACAGGCCTGCCGGAACGCGCCGGGGCCGGTCGTCCAGACCCCGCACCTGGGCGACGAACCGGAGGTCGTGCGCGCGGTCGTGCAGCGCCTCGCCGAGGCCGGCGCGGTGGGGGCCTTCGGCGCGGACGCGGTGGTGCTGGGCGCGGCCGGGAGCCGGGACGAGTCGTCGCTGGCGGAGACCCGGGAGCTGGCGCAGACCCTGACCCGGCTTCTCGGCGTTCCGGTGACGGCGGCGTTCGCGTCGACCGCGACCCCCACCGTGGCCGACGCGGTGGCCGCGTACCGGGCGGACGGGCACACGAGAGTGGCGGTGGCGACGCACCTCCTGGCTCCGGGTTTCTTCGCGGACCGAATCGCCTCGGCCGGCGGGGACCTCACCTCGGAACCGCTCGGGGCGCACCCGGAGATCGTCGAGTTGATCGTCCGGAGATATCGGGAGTTCTCCGCACAACTGGCCCGGTGAATTGTCCCGGTAATCCCGGCCACAATCCGGGCGCGCATATCCCGGTATTGCCACGTCAATGAGATCTGCATTGAATTAGTAAGGTGCATTCGGTGATGGGTGGGTGCATAATGACCTCCCGAAGAGGGAAATCGGGCTAGGGGAGTGTGAGATGGCGCAGCAATTTCAGGTTCAGTACATCGATGATCTGGACGGATCGGATCTCGGAAGTGTGGCCAACACCATTTCGTTCGCATTCGATGGCAGGGAGTACTCCATCGATCTGAGCAATGAGAACGCCGATAAGTTCCGCGAGGTCATGGCGCCTTATGTGGAGAATGGCCATCGGGTGACCGGGACCAAGGCCAAGCCGGCGCGCAAGTCGGCCTCGCGTTCGTCCTCCGGCGAGACCAAGGCCATTCGGGAATGGGCCCGCAGCAACGGATACGACGTATCCGACCGCGGCCGTATCCCCGCCGACATCATGGATGCCTACGCTGCCGCCAACTGAACCACGAACCGGCTGGCCCGCACTTTCCGAGAGGAAGTGCGGGCCCGCGGTCTTTTCCCGGCCACGATGATCACATCGCCACAGACCAAACGGTGTTTCAGACCACGTTCCACATCCGTGATCGCGGTGGGACAACAGCGTGATGACACAGCCGTCGACCGACACGCCACGGTGCTATGACGCCATTTCGTCGTCGTCGTCGTAATCTCACCCGGGTGACCCCCGCCTCGACCCGCGCCAGCCGCGACACCGCACCCGCCTCCACGCACGCGCAGTACGACGCCGCGCTGCGGCGGGGGATTCTCGACGAGGCCATGCACCGGCTTCGCGACGGGGGACCGGAGAACCTGGGGCTGCGGCCGCTCGCGTCGTCGCAGGGCACCTCGACCACCGCGATCTACACGATGTTCGGCGGTAAGGCCGGACTCCTCGCGGCGGTCGCCCACGAGGCCGACCGGCAGCTCGCCGAGGAACTGCGCGGCTCCCTGCGCCACGACAGCGTGGAGGGCGACATGCGGTCATTGTGCCGCGCCTACCGGCGCTGGGCGCTCGAGAACCAGGGCCTGTACGGGCTGGTCGTGGGCGAGCCGGTGCGTTCTCCGCGGCCGGGCGTCGGGGGAGGAGCGGGTGACGCCGGCGCCGCCGCCGACCAGCAGTGGCGTGAGCCGCTACTCGAAGTGGTTGACGCGCTGGTCGACGAGGGCGTGTTCCGGACCGCTGATGTGCACGAGACCGCCACCGCGATCTGGGCGTCGCTGCACGGGGTGGTGTCGCTCGAGCTGAGTGTTTGGCGCGACTCGCCGAGCGCCGAGCAGTACTTCGAGACCCAGCTCGCGGCCATCCTCCGGTCGTGGGCGGCGGGCGGTGCCGGCGAGTCGCGGCTGCGGTCGTCGGTGGCGGGGTGAGCGACGTGGCCGACAGGAGCGAGTTCGCCTTCTTCACACTTGGGGAGGGCGGCGCCTACGTCCCCACCCGCTACGCGCGCAGCGCCTGGTCGGAAGGACTGCTCAACGGGCCGTCGGTGGTGGCGGCCGCGGCGCGGTCACTCGAGATCGAGCACGGCGTCGAGGGCTTCCAGCCGTCGCGGCTGACCGTCGACCTGTTCGCCCAGGTGCGGTTCGAGCCCATGACCGTCCGCACCGAGACGGTGCGCAGCGGCAACCGCATCGTGGTGTCGGACGCGTTCGTGGAGCAGGGCGGCAAGACCGTCGCGCGCGCGACGCTCGTGCAGTTGCGCCGGGGCGAGCAGCCGCCGGGCGAGGTGTGGCTCTCGGGCCGGGAAATGGGCCCGCCGCCGGGAGTGGAGAGCGTGACGCTGGGCGCCGGGACCCGCGCATGGTTCGGCAGCGACGGGGCCGAGGAACCGTGGAGCCCCTCGATGGGCCCCCACCAGGGCGCGGGCCGCAAGCGGTTCTGGATCCATCCCCTGGATGTGGTCTCGGGGCAGGACGCGACGCCCTTCCAACGGGCCGTCACCACCGGTGAGTCCACGAGTCTCATGGCGCACTGGGGGACCGAGGGGATCGGCTTCATCAACGCCGACCTCACCGTGGCGTTGGCCCGGCTACCGCGCAGCGGAGACATCGGGATCGAGGCCGACGAGCACATCAGCGACTCCGGGGTGGCCGTGGGCACGGCGACCCTGTTCGACCGCGACGGCATGTTCGGCACCGGCACCGTGGTGGCGGTCTCCAACGCGGGCCGCCAGATCGACTTCTCCAAGCGCGGCCTGGTCAAGGGCCGGAGTGACGGCGGATCGGGTTCCGACTCGGGAGCGGACCCGGAGAAGGGAACGCGGGTATGAGCACGGACCTGAGCCGCGAGCGGCTGTTCGACGCAATCGAGGCGCAGGCCGGGCTGGTCCGGTTCGCGCTGGAGGGCGCCGACCTGTCCGCGCCCGTCGCGGCGTGCCCCGGCTGGACGGTGCACGAACTGGTGGCCCACCTGGGGACCGCCAACTGGTGGGGCGGCGCCAACGTCCGCGAGGCGAACCCCGAAGTGCGGGCCCGGGGAATGCGCGCGGTGATGGAGTCCGCGCCGCCGGCCACCGAGGGCGCGGATGCGCTCGCCCGGTGGTACGCCGGGCTCGCGGAGGGCGCCATCGAGACCTACGCCGGGACCGAGCCGGACGCGCCCGTGTGGACCTTCGCCGGCCCCGGTCGCGCGGACTACTGGCTGCGCCGGCAGCTGCACGAGACGGCGATCCACCGCTGGGACCTCGAGTGCGCGCTGTCGGGCGCGGCGGGCACGACTCCGCTGATGGACGACGTCGCCCTCGACACCATCGACGAGTTCTGCACCGCGCTGCGCCCGATCATGTCCGCCGCGCTGCCGCCGCTGCCGGTGACGATCCGCGTGCGCGCCGGTGAGCGCGAGTGGGTGCTACCGGGTGCCGAGGGTGAGGACGGTCAGGCCGCGCCCGAGGTCGAGCTGACCGGCCCGCCCGAGACGCTGGCTCTACTGCTGTGGGGGCGCGTGGGGCCGGACGCGGAGGGCCTGGAGGTCACCGGCGACCGCGGTGGCCTAGACGCCGCCCTGGAGGCCGGGCTCTCGATCTGATGCGCGCGGCCGTGCCGGCACTGCTGCTTGTCGCCCTCGGCGGGGCGGCCGGATCGGCGGGGCGCGCCGCGGTCACCCTCGCCCTCCCCGAGACACCGCTCGCCGCGACGCTGCTGGTCAACGTGGTGGGGGCGTTCGTGTTGGCCGCGCTGGTGGCGGCGCTGGACGCGGCGGGGCCACGACGACGAGACCGTCAGCGCCGGGCCCGGCTACTCCTCGGCACCGGCCTGTGCGGAGGGTTCACGACCTACTCGGCGGTCGCGCTCCAGACGGCCGAACTCGTACGGGACTCGGCGCCTCTCACCGCGGCCGGGTACGCGCTGGCCACGCTCGTGCTCGGGGCACTGGCCTCGCTCGCCGGGCTCGCCGCGGCCGGGCTGGCCGTGGGGCGGCGTGACGCGGCGGAGCCGAACGCATGAGCGCCGCGGTGCTCGTCGGCTGGGCCGCGCTCGGCGGCGGGGTGGGCGCGGCCGCCCGCTACGCGGTGGACGAGTGGGTGACCGCCCGCTGGCGCCGTGCCTTCCCCCTGGGGATCTTCCTGGTCAACGTCACCGGCTCGCTGCTGCTCGGTGTGCTGGTGGGGCTCACTACGCCCTCGGTCGCGTCCGCCGCCGCGCCCGCCGGGTGGGTGGCGCTGGTCGGCACCGGCGTCCTGGGCGGGTACACGACGTTCTCCACCGCGAGCCTGGATGCGGTGCGTCTGGCCTTGGCCTGCCGGGGCGTCACCGCGCTCGCCTACGCGGTGGGCACCGTGCTGGCCACGATCTGCGCCGCGTTGCTGGGGTTGTGGCTCGGCGGGTTGTAAACCGCGTCTCGGTGGGCCACGGTAGGGGCATGGGGCATCGGATGTTCGTGGCGGTGCTGCCGCCGGAGGAGGTCCGCGAGCAGCTCGAGCGGTTCCTCGAGCCTCGGCTTGGTCTGACGTGGACCCCGCCGTCGCAGTGGCACCTCACCCTGACCTTCTGCCCGGATGTGGACGACTGGAGGCTCGACGAACTCACTGAGCGTCTCGGCGCCGTGGCGCGCAAGCACGAGCCGTTCCGCCTGCGGCTGGCCGGGGCCGGAGCCTTCCCTTCGGTGGAGGGGGCCAAGGTGCTGTGGGCCGGCGTCGACCAGCCTGAACACAAGCCGCTCCACGCTCTCGCCGCCGGCGCGCGATCGGCCGCGAACGCCTCGGGCTGTGTGCCGGACGGTGCTCGGTTCAGGCCGCACCTCACCCTGGCCAGGCTGGGCGGCCGCGACGACGCCACCGCCTGGCTGCGTGTACTCGACACGTTCGGCAGCACCGACTGGGAGGTCACCGAGATCGCGCTCGTCGACTCGTTCCTCGGCGAGGGACCCCGCGGCCGGGCCCGCCACGAGGTGGTGGCACGGCTACCTCTCGGTCCCGAGGATCATCGCTGGTGGGCCAGGCCTCACAGGGCAGCGCACTGACCCTCGCGCTCGCCGGCGACCTGATTGCCGCCGCCGGTCGGGACGTGGGCGTTGTCCTCGCACTCGAGATCGCCGCCGATGGTGTTGCCCTCGAAGCGCTGCGGGCCGGAATTCTGTTCCGACTCCAGGCTGCCGCCGATGCGGACGTTCTCGACGACCGCCTCGCCGCCCTTGTCGAGCTCGATCGACCCGGACACCTCACCACCGCTGACAAGGACGAACGCGTGCCCCTCGGCTTCGACGTCCTCCGCCACGCGAACTCCCCGCAGCTCCAGGCGGCCGTCGTGCTGGACGTCCAGGTCGCCGTTGACTGTGAGATCGGACAGCAGGCAGGTCTGTCCGCTCCGGACGACGACGTCACCGATGATGTCCTGGCCGGTCCGGTCGGTGTCGCAGTTCGCGGGGTCGAAGCCGTCGGTGGCAGGCGCGTTCCCGGTCTGGGTGTTCTTGGTCGGGGTGCTCCCGGTCGGAGCGGTCACGGTCGCGGTGACAGTCTGTTGCTGGGCATCGGTGGCCTGGCCGGACGCCTGGTCGTTCGAGCCGGAGGCGCAGCCGGCCGACACGAGCAGTGCGGTCACCGGCAGCGCCAGCAGGGCTCTGCGGTGTGCGGCCCGGGTGGCGCCGGGTCGGCTGACACTGGGGCGGGGATTGGCGGACATCATCTCGATCACCTCGGGGCTCGGCGGGGGCTCGGTGGCCATCTGGCAGCAGGCTAGCGTGGACGCCGTGGAACTCATAGGCACTGTTGACCCGGCACATCCACTCGTCGTCGTGGCTCTCGAGCAGGAGGCCCGGCACTTCGTCACCGACTTCCCGGTCCTGGTGACGGGCGTCGGCAAGGTGCGGGCGGCATTGGCGGTCGCCACCGCCCTCGGCGGCGGCGCGCGCCCCCGCGAGCTGGTCAACGTCGGGACCGCCGGCGGCCTGCACCCCGGGATGGAGGGGACGCACGAGATCGCCACCGTCTTCCAGTACGACTTCGACGACCCGGCCCTCCACGCCGTCACCGGTCGGCATGACGGGCCGCCCCTGGAACTGTCCGCGGTCAGCGCGGTTGTCCCGGCGCCGCGATCGCTGCTGCCGTCGTCTCCCGGCGGCACGACCGCGCCGGTGCTAGCGACCGGCGACCGCTTCGTGGCGGGCGGGCCGCTGCGGGATCGGCTCGTCGCGATCGCCGACCTGGTCGACATGGAGGGTTACGCCGTCGCGGCGGCGGGAGCGGCCCTCGGGGTGCCGACGCGACTGGTCAAGTACGTGTCCGATCCGGCCGACGAAGGCGCAGGTGACACGTGGGTCGAAGGCGTCGACGCGTGTGCGCGCGTGCTGGCTGAATGGGTCGGAACGCGGCTCTCATAGCGCCCTCCTCCGCCCCGGCGGCCGATTGGATTCGAACACTTGCGCGATAGTGGGACGGCGGGTACGGTCGTACATACGTTCTACTGATGTGCGGCGGGGGTGGCGACGATGACGTCGGTGGGTTCGTTGTCTGCGGTGTCTGCTTCCGTGGGTGCGGCGGATTTGAGGGCTGTGAGCGAGGCGGCGCGGTCGGCGACGCTGGCGCAGAATCGGGCGGGGGCCACGCGGTTGGAAGCGGCTGCGTTGTTGGTGCGGCAGCTGGCTCGGGCTGCTGAGGCCGACGATTCGGGGCGGCCGGGGTTTGCGCGGTTGGATCCGCAGGCGCGGGCGCGTGACCATATGGCGGCGGCGTGTCAGTTGACGTGTTGGCATGCGGGCCGGTTGGTCCTTGCCGGGGTGCAGATCCACACCCGGCTGCCGCGGATGCTGTCCATGGTCGGGCGGGGGCTGTTGCCGGAGCAGTTGGCCATCGATATCGCCTGCCGGTTGGCGCAGGTGCCGGACGCGATCGTCTCTGATGTGGAGGATGCGGTCATGGCCCGCGTCGGGCACGATCTGGACGGTGGTGACCGGCCGTCGCGGTCGGCGGTGGAGGCGATGATCGACCGGGCCGTGGAACGTCTGGATCCCGGGGCGGCGCAGGACGCGGTAGATGCGGCCACAGAGTCGCGCACGGTGCGGTTTCGCCGGGGCCGCGACGGGATGGCCTCGATGTGGGCCAAGCTGCCGATCGGGGACGCGGAGATGCTGCGCCGCAGGATCGAGACCGATGCCGCCGCGGCCGCCGCCGACGGGGTGCCGCGGCCCATGGACCAGCTCCGCGCTGATGCACTGTCGGCGTTGGCGGTGTACTCCCCGGCCGGGCCGCCCGAGGTCGTTGATGGCATCGAGCTCGGCCCGGTGCAGGTCGGGGCGGACCTGCCGCGCCCGACGGTCGGTAACGCCGCCGCGGCCACCGGTCAGCCGATCCGGATCAGTGTGATCGCCGCGGCCGCGCGGGGACTGCCCGATCAGGTGGAGTTCGTCACCGGCGCGTACACCAGCTTCGACTGGCTGTGTCAGGAACTGCTCGAGGGCGATGACGCGCGGGTGCGGTTCGAGATCATCGACCCCGCCCCCGGCGCCCTGGACACCCCGGAGCGGGCACTGCGGTACGTCATCTCCCCGGCGTTGGCCGAGCGGATCCGGCTGCGTGACGGCACCTGCCGCCACCCGGGCTGCGCGGTCGATGCCCGGGACTGCGACATCGATCATGTGATCGCGTTCGACCGGGCCACCCCGGAGTTGGGCGGGCCGACCCTGGAGTGGAACCTGGTGTGCCTGTGCCGCAAACACCACCGCGAGAAGACCTTCGGCACCAACTCCTACCGGCCCGGGCCGCTGGGCGAGCTGATCATCACCACCGACACCGGACACCAACACCGCACCCGACCCAAAGGCCCACTGGCCCGGGCACGCGAGGGCATCCAGGAACAGGTCGAGATCATCCTCAACGACAGACTCTTCTCACCCGACGGATACCTCACCAACCCACCCGGAACCGACAGACGCGACCGACCCGCCTGAGGGGTCAGCAGTCGCCGACGCCCACCCATTCCGACAGCCCGTCGGAGAACAACTGCCGCTTCCAGATCGGCACTCCGTGCTTGAGCCGTTCGATCAACTCGGCGCACGCGGCGAACGCCTCCGCGCGGTGGGGCGCGACCGCCACCACGACCACCGCGACCTCGCCGACCGGCAGGACTCCCACCCGGTGCACGGCGCCCACCCGCACCCGGCCGGCCGGCCCGCTCGTCTCGGTGGCGATCTCCTCGCACAGTCGGCCGAGGATCTTCGCGGCCGTCGGGTGCGCCGAATACTCGATGTGCTGGACGTCGGAACGCCCCCCGTCGTGATCGCGCACAATCCCGGAGAACGTCACCATCGCGCCGTCGGCAGTGGTCCAGACCTCCTGCTCGACTTCACGCGGGTCGATCACGGCGTCGGTGATTCGGGCCAGCGGCACGGATGTGGTCATCAGTGCCCACCTCCATTCGCATGTACCTCGAGCAGGTGCTCGAGCAGGTCGTCGAGCACGGCGAGGCCGTCGCGCACGCCTCCGGTCGAGCCGGGCAGGTTCACCACGAGCGTACGGCCGGCGAAGCCCGCCACCCCGCGACTCATCGCGGCCGTCGGCGTGGCGGCGATGCCGCGTGCCCGCATCGCCTCGGCCACACCGGGCAGCTGCAGCGTGAGGTGTGGCGCCGTGGCCTCGGGGGTGCGGTCGTCCGGGGCCACGCCGGTGCCGCCGGTGGTCAGCAGCGCAGCCGGCGAGCGGCGGACCTGCTCGGTGACGGCCACCTCGATCTCCGCGTCGGCCACCACGTGCACCTCGACCGGGGCGAAATTGCGCTCGACCAGCCAGGACTCGATGGCGGGGCCGGTGGAGTCCTCGCGCTCACCGCGCGAGGCGGCGGTGGAGGAGACGACGACGACGGCGCTCCGGCCCTCACCGATCGCGGCGGGTTCTGCCGGGTGGGCGTTCTGGTCGGTGGCGGCGTTGTCGTCGTCGGATTCCCGGGTCCAGTCGCCGCGCTTTCCACCTGATTTGGCTGCCAGTCGGACCCCGTCCATCGTGGCGAGGGGATCCACGGCCTTGACCATGTCGTGCAACGTCAGGCCCGCCACCGAGACGGCCGTGAGCGCCTCCATCTCGACGCCCGTCCGGCCGGTGGTCTTGGCGGTGGCGGAGACGCGGATCTCGCCCGCGTCGGCGTCGAGATCGAAATGCACCTTCACCGAGTTCAGCGGGATCTGGTGGCACAACGGGATCAGCTCGGAGGTCTTCTTGGCGGCGCCGATCCCGGCCAGGCGCGCGGTGGCCAGCACGTCGGCCTTGCCCAGCGCATCGCCGTCGACCATCGTCACCACCTCGGGGCGGGTGCGGAAGACGCCCTCGGCGGTGGCGGTGCGGGTGGTCACGGCCTTGTCGCCGACGTCGACCATGCGGACGCGGCCCTCGGCGTCGAGGTGGGTGAGCTGCGGGTCTGCCATGGCCTCCACGGTAGTCGTCGCGGTGCAGGTCGGGGCGGCGTGTCGGTCAGTGGGGTGAGTCGGGCTGGAAGCGGCGGACGGCGGTCGCACCCGCGAGGAGCAGGAGGGCGGGCAGGACCAGCGTGAGGCCCATCGCGGTGGAGAAATCGGTGTGGGCGATGCCGACCTGCATGACCGCGCCGAGAGCGGCGGCGCCCACCACGGCGCCGACCTGCCGCGACGTGTTGTAGACGCCGGAGCCGGCGCCCACCAGGTCGGACGGCAGGCTGCGCATCGACACCGCCGAGTTGGCCGCCCAGCACATCGCGTTGGCCGCGCCCATCAGCACCAGGGGGACGAGCAGCCACGGGACCGGCGCCTGCCAGGTCATCATGGCGGCGAACAGCAGCATCGCGGCGATCATCGACACGAAACCGGTGGTCGAGACGACGCCCGGGGCGGTGCGGTCGGTGAGGCGGCCGACGTACGGCGCGAGGACCAGCGAGACCACGGCGGTGGGGATCATCATCAGGCCCGCGACCTCGGCGGACAGGCCCTTCGAGGTCTGCAGGAACAGCATGATCGGGATGTTCATCGAGTACACGGCGAAACCGAGCGTGAACACCGAGAACGAACCGAGCGCGAAGTTGCGGTGGCCGAACAGGGCCGGCGGCACGAGGGCGTCGAGGCCCCGGCGGCCGACGTGGAACTGCCGCCGGACGAACAGCGCGGCTGCGGCGATCCCCGCGGCGACGACCGCCCAGAGCCACAGTGGCCAACCGAGGTCGGGGCCCAGCTGGAGGGTGAGCGTCACGGCGAGCACGGCCACCACGGCGAGCGCCGCGCTGACCAGGTCGATCCGGCCGACGCCGGTCGGCAGCCGCGGGACCAGCAGGGCGACCAGGACGAACGCCAGGAACCCGAACGGGATGTAGAGGGCGAAGACCCAGCGCCATCCGGCGGAACCCACGATCAGGCCACCGAGGATGGGGCCGAACAGGCCCGCCGAGCTCGCGACCGCGCTCCACATCCCCATCGCGGCGCCCCGTCGGTCGTAGGCGAAGACCCGGTGGATGATGCTCAGCGGCTGGGGGTTGAGCAGCGAGGCGCCCACGCCCTGGACGGCGCGGGCCGCGATGAGTAGCTCGATCGTGGGGGCGAAGGCCGCAGCGGTGGCGGCGACGGTGAAGACCGCCATCCCGGCCAGGTAGACGTTGCGTTGCCCGAACCGGTCACCGAGCCGGCCGCTGACCAGGAGCGGGGCGGCGAAGGCGAGCAGGTAGACGGCCACCACCCACACGGTCTGGATGATGCTCGCGTCCAGATCCTCGCGGATGCTCGGCAACGCCACGGCCACGAGCGCCTGATCCATGAGCGTGATGAACAGACCCGAGCACAGGGCGGTCAACGCGAGCCAGGCCTGCCGCTCGGGGACCGGCTGGGTGGAGGACATTCACGGCAACATATGTGCTGGTCACGGCGAAGTCAAAGGGTGTGCGGACACGAGTGGGGGTGCCGTCGGCGGCGTTCAGGCGGCCGAGGGTTTAATCGCGGGCATGGCGCAGCTCTTCGACCCGATCCGTATCCGTGACCTCGAGATCCGCAACCGTGCCTGGCTCTCACCCATGTGTCAGTACTCGTGCGACGCCCGGGACGGCGTGCCCACTCCGTGGCACTTCGTGCACCTCGGGGCGCGGGCGCAGGGCGGGTTCGGGCTGCTGATCGCCGAGGCGTCCGCGGTGGTGCCGGAGGGGCGCATCAGCCCCGAGGACGCCGGACTGTGGAACGACCGGCAGCGGGATGCGTGGGCGCCCATCGTGGAGTTCGTCCACTCCCAGGGCGCGGCGATGGGGATCCAACTGGCGCACGCCGGGCGCAAGGCGTCGACCTACAAGGCGTTCCCCGGCCAGCCTTCAGGATCGATGCCCGTCTCCGAGGGCGGCTGGCCCACCGTCGCGCCCTCGGCGATCCCGTTCGGCGACATGGCGACCCCCGAGGCGCTGGATGCCGCCGGGATCCGTGAGGTGGTCACCGCGTTCGCCGACGCCGCCCGGCGCGCCGACGAGGCCGGGTTCGACGTGGTGGAGATCCACGCCGCCCACGGGTACCTCCTCCACGAGTTCCTCTCGCCGCTGTCCAACGAGCGGACCGACGCCTACGGCGGCTCGCGCGACAACCGAGCCAGACTGCTGCTGGAGATCTGCGACGCCGTCCGCGAGGTGTGGCCGGGCGGCAAGCCCCTGTTCGTCCGCATCTCGGCGACGGACTGGGTCGAGGGCGGCTGGACTCCGGAGGACTCGCGCTGGCTGGCGGGCCGACTGGCCGACCACGGCGTGGACCTGATCGACGTCTCCTCCGCCGCCAACACTCCCGACCGGCCGCCCGTGCCGCTCGAGCAGGGCTACCAGGTGCCGCTGACCGAGGCGGTCCGGGCGTCCGGGGCGGCGCTGGCCGGGGCGGTCGGGCTGATCAGCGACCCGGAGTACGCCGAGAGCCTGCTGGTCGACGGCCGCGCCGACGTGGTGTTCCTCGGCCGCGTCGCCCTGCGTGAGCCGGCCTGGCCGCAGCGGGCCGCCGCCGAGCTGGGCCTGGACTGGCGCGACGCCCCGTACCCGCCGCAGTACACGCGGGGGAAGTGGGACTGACCTACAGATCCAGCTCGATGTCCGAGGAGGCCAGCGAGTTGCAGACCGTGATCCGCTCCTGCTGCACGCCGGGCTGCTCGGCGCTGGTGGTGCCGGCGAGCTTGGTGGTGACGCACGCCTTGCACAGGCCCCGCTCGCAGCCGGTGGGTACCGGGATCCCGGCGCGCCCGGCCGCCTCCAGCAGGGTGGTGCCGCCGTCGATCTCTACAGACGTCCCGGTGCGGGCGAAGCGGACGGTGTAGCGGCTGCCGTCGTCGGCGGGCCGATCCAGCTCGGGCGCGGTGAACGACTCGGCGTGGAAGCGATCGGCGGGCTGCTCCAGCTCGCGCAGCCATTCGCGGGCGAGGTCGATCACCGCCGCCGGGGCGCAGACGTAGGTCTCGCGTTCGGCCAGATCCGGCACCAGTTCGGCCAGCAGCTCCGGGCCGAGTCGACCGGTGCGCAGGTCGTCGCGTGCGGCTGGGGCGTCGGTGAACAGGTGCAGCGTGATCCCGGCGTCGCGGGCCAGCTCGCGAAGCTGCGGCTCGAAGATGATCGAGTGTTCGTCGCGGTTGAAGTAGAGCAGTGTCGCGTCCGGGCCGGCGCCAGCGGGGGAGTCTGCGGCGTCGCGGGCGAGGCGGCGCAGCAGCGCGATGATCGGGGTGATGCCCACGCCGCCCGCGATGTGCAGGGATTTCGGTGTGCCGACGCCGTTATCCGCGGTCGGCAAGGCGAAGTCGCCGGAGGACTGCGGCACGCCCACGAGCGTCACGTAGGCCCCCGGCTTCAGGGTGTCGTTCAGCCGGTTGGAGACGCGGCCGTCAGCCACGCGCTTGACGCAGAACTCCAGGTCGGACGGCTCGGCCTGCCCGACCGAGTCGTGGACCAGGCTGTACTGGCGGACCAGCTCGTCGTCGTCGACCATCTGGCGCACCGACACGTACGCGCCGGCGTCCCACCGCACGTCATCCCACCCGCGCGGGCGGGCCAGGCGCACCGACAGGGACTGCCCGTCCGCGACAGGGGTGGCCGCCACGACCCGCGCCGGCACGTTGTGGAACTGCGGCTTGTCGAGGTAGGGCGACTCGGGCAGTTTCCGGTAGCGCAGCCCCGCGGCGATGCGCCGCGCCAGGCCGGCCGGGTTGCGCAGGAGGCGGCCGGGCCGCGGGAACTCGCGCTCGCCGAACGGCACCGACAGTCCCGTGAGCGTCTTGGCGATGAGCGGCACGGTCTCCAGCAGCGGCGTCTCGTGGTAGGGCAGCCCGTGCCGCGCGGCGATCTCGCGGACCTCCGGCGCAATCTTGCGCTGCATCGACGGGGGCAGGTCCGGGAAGAGGTGGTGCTCGACGTGCGTGTCCAGGCCGCCGTAGAAGATGCGCAGGTCGGGCCGGCCGGAGAACGGCACCTCCTCCTCGAGCAGTCGCGCGAGGGCGTCGTCCATCTGCGCGCTGGGCAGGAAGTTTCGCGTCGCGCGGATCTGGCGCTCGTAGTACTGGTCGGCGGTCTCGTCGGGGCCGGGGTCGGTGAACAGCTCGAGTTCGCCGGCGTGGTGCTCGATGAACACCAGGAACAGGACCGACATGTAGCCGGTCACCCCGCCGAGGTAGTTCGCGGCGAGCGTCTGCAGCGGCTTCCAGCCCGAACGAAACGGCTCGTCGACGAACCGACGCCGGGCGTCGCGGCCGGCGATCCGGGCGGGGGACCGCAGCATGTACGAGCTGAAGAGCCCGTGTCCCTCGACCTTGCGCGCGATGTTCGCCAGGAAGAACGGCGCCGCGATCGGGGCCATCGCGGCCAGCGCCGAGATCATCGCGACCTGCCCGAGGTGGTGGCCGTACCAGTCCTGGCCGGCGCTGCCGCGGAACAGGCTGTACCCCAGGTCGTGGTCCTTGCCGACGATGTTGGTGTTGGGGTGGTGGCCCACGTGGTGCATGGTCTTCCACTGGTCGGTGTCGACGTTGAAGTCCCAGTGGTAGCGGTCGGAGTGGTACTCGCCGCAGTCCGGCAGGTGGTCGTAGCTGCCGTGGATGATGTTGTGGCCGAGCTCGGAGAACTGCATGAGCCGGTACGCCATCTCCAGTGCGGTGGCGCGGCGGATCGCGCGTGGGCCGCCCTCGCGCAGCAGTTCGCGACGGCGGGCGTCGATCGCCTCGCCGTAGGCGGTGACGTTGCGGATGTGCGCCAGGTCCTCGGCGCCGACCGCGGCCTTGGCGCGGAGGTAGAGGGCACCGAGCTCGGCCGCGAGCCCGGTGTCGGTGGCGGTGTCAGGGGAGCCGGCGAGAGTCATGAATGTGACCGTAGCCACGCATCCACGCCGGCGGAATGGCGCTTCCGGTCGGGAAGTTGGCACTTTCGGACATGCGCACCGTCGGACAACCGGGCGTGTGGGTTGATAGGTTCGGGCGATGTCCGAGCCGTCGTTGTCGTCGTCGCGGTCGTCGTCGGGCTCGCCCGTGTGGGCCGTGCCGCGCGGCACGGAGGGCGTGCGGATCATGGTGGAAGGCGCCGTGGCGCAGGGGATGACGACGACGATGTGCCTCGCCGGCACCGGAATTCAGCCGCCCGATCTCGCGGATGAGAACGCGCAGATCTGGGCACATCAGGAGTTCGCGGTGATCCGCAATCTGTTGGCCGAGCTCGGGGACCTGCCCGGGCTGGGGGCCGGCATCGGGGCGTATTCGACGATCGGTCGGACCGGCGTGATCGGGTTCATGATGCTCGCCGGACCGACCGTGCGCGCGGCGCTCGAGCGGGCGATCCCCTACCTCGCGTTGTCGCCGACGCACCTGCGTTTCGCGCTGGAGGAGGCCGACGGGGTCGTGTACGCGGTCGCCGCCGACGACGAGATCCCGCCCGACGTGCGCGCCTTCGTGGTGGAACGGGACCTGGCCGGATTGGCGGCGGCGTTTCGTGGAGCGCAGATCGACCTGCAGCTGGCCGGGATCGAGACCACGCTCGGGCCCGCGGGCGCGGCGCTGCTGGCGGAGGCGTGGCGGCTCGAGTCGGCGGCCGTGGCTCCGAACTGTGCGACCAACCGGCTGGTCATCCCGCGCGAGCGCCTGGACGAGCGGCTGCCGCAGGCGGATGAGAACACCGCGCGACTGTTCGAGCAGCAGTGCCGGGAGGTGCTGGACGCCCGGGTGGCCCGCGTCGGGGTGGCCGGGCAGGTGCGCAGCCGATTGCGACACGAGCGGGGTGACTGGCCGTCCATGGCGGACGTGGCCGCCGACCTGCACGTCGACGAGCGCACGCTCCGGCGCAGGCTGACCGCGGAGGGCACGTCGTTCCGGCGACTGGTCGACGAGGTGCGGCACGGCAGGGCCCTGGAACTGCTCGGCCAGGGCGCGGCGGTGGCGGAGATCGCGCGAGATCTCGGGTACTCCGAGACCGCCACCTTCACCCGGTCGTTCACCCGCTGGGAGGGCGTGCCGCCGAGCCAGGCCCGGGAGCGGGGCCTGTGACGCGGGAGGCGCGCGAGGCCTACGCGCGGCGGGCGGGGGAGTACATCGAACACCTCGGGGCCATCTCTACCGTCCACCCCGCCGACCTCGAGCTGGTGACCCGCTGGGCGCGACAGGTGGGCGGCCCGGTCCTCGATGCCGGGTGCGGGCCCGGGCACTGGACGGCGCATCTGGCGAGAGCGGGAGTGGACGTCCGCGGCGTCGACGGCGTCAGCGAGTTCGTGGATCACGCCCGCACGGCTTATCCCGGGTGTCGTTTCGAGGAGGCCGACCTGGATGCGCTGCCGCTCGGGGATGCGAGTATGTCTGGAGTCCTCGCCTGGTACTCGCTCATCCACCACGAACCGGAGGGGATCGGTATACCGCTCGCTGAGGTCGCCCGGGTCCTGCGGCCGGGCGGTCAACTGCTGCTCGGGTTCTTCCACGGCGAGCCCGTCGAGCGTTTCGACCACGCGGTGACCCCCGCATATCGCTGGTCGATCGGGGCGCTGACCGAGCGGGTGCGGGCCGTGGGGTTCGATGTCGTGGAGACCGCCACGCGGACGGGCCGTGGGTACCGGCCACACGGGGCGATCGTCGCCCGCGCTGATTAGCTGCCTCATCAGGCATTTCCTGAGGAAACCGTCACCTGTGACTGGGGCCACCCGGGTCATGTAGCTTGCGTCACATCGGATCAAGGGGGAGACGAATGAGGCTCAGTGTAGGGGCGCAGGCCGTAGTGGTGGCGGTGCTCGCCATGGGGATGGCGGCGCCGGTCGCGAACGCGCAGAGTGTGCAGACCGAGTCGGTGGGCGGGGTGTGGGACTCGGTCCGGCCCGTGGTGGACCACACCGCGCCGCACGATGACCAGTCGTTCTACGAGGTTCCGGACGGAGTCGACCTCGCCTCGACGGCGCCGGGCACGGTGCTGAGGGAGCGGCAGATCAGCTATCACGTCGCCGCTCTGCCCACGCCGGTACAGGTCACCCAGATCCTCTACGCCACGACCAACGCACGTGGCGGGATCGAGGAGAACGTCACCAGTGTCATCCACCCGCCCGGACCGGCGACGGGGAACGTGGTGTCGTACCAGTCGTTCTACGACTCGCTGAACCCCCTGGACAATCCGTCACGGATGATCGCGGGTAATCGGTCCCTGGGTGGTCTCATCCCCGCGTTCGAGACCACGTTCATCGCTCCGTCGCTTCTCGCCGGGCACACGGTGGTCCTGGCTGATACCCAGGGCCCGGACGCGGATTTCGCCGCGGGGCCGGGATACGGCGCGGCCACCTTGGATTCGTTGCGGGCGGCGACCGCCTCGCCGACGGCAGCCGTCGGGGCGGACTCCCGGATCGGGCTGTTCGGCTACTCCGGTGGTGCGATCGCCTCCAACTGGGCGGCCATCCTTCTCGCCGACTACGCCCCGGAGCTGCGTGACCGCATCGTGGGTGTGGCGCAGGGCGGGCTGTTCGTCAACCCGGTGACCAACCTCCGATACGCGGGCGAGGGGCCGCTGTGGAGCGGCGTGGTGGGGATGGCGCTCGTGGGGCTGTCCCGCGCCTACGAGATCGACGTGGACCAGTACCTCACCGAATACGGTCAGCGGGTACTGGCCGATGTACGAGAACTGTCCATCATCGAGGCGTTCGGGCGCTACGAGAATCTGCGGTGGTCGGACATCGTCCGGCCCGAGTACCCGACCCCGCAGGACGCGCCGGAGATCATGGAGGTCATCCGGGATATCAACATGGGCACCCGGCCGGCGCACGCGCTGCCGATGTTCGTTTTCCAGGGGGCCGGTGGGTTCCTCGAGGGCACCCCGCCCGGTGGCCCCGGCGTGGGCGACGGCGACGGCGTGATGGTCGCGGGCGACGTGCGAACCCTGATGCGGGGCTACTGCGCCGGCGGAACGCAGATCGAGTACCGCGAGTACCCCTACCTCAGTCACGTGCTCGCGGCCGTCCCGTGGGTGGTTGAGGGTCAGATGTGGCTCGAGGGCCGGTTCGCGGGCGCCCCGGTGACCAACAACTGCGAGACGATCCCGCCGGGGAACGACCTGTCAGGGAACTGATCCGGACCAGTTCCTTGTGGAAGTCAGGATCTCGGGGAAGATGAACACGCACCGCCCTGGTCTGACCGCGGGTGCCCCTGAGACGCCAGTGCTCACTACCGAGGAGAAGTCGTTGAGTTTGTTCGAGACCCTGAAGACGCGCTGCGCCGCCGAATGGGACGCCTACACCCGGCACGACTTCGTGGAGAGGCTCGGCGCCGGCACCCTGCGGCTGCCGGTCTTCCAGGATTACCTGATCCAGGACTTCCACTTCCTCGTCCAGTTCACCCGCGCCAATGCACTGGCCACGTACAAGAGCCGCACGCTGGCCGACCTCAAGGCCGCGCACGCCGCGACCGGCGCGATTCTCGCCGAGACCGAGCTGCACCTGACGCTCACTGAGCGCTGGGGCATTCCGCGCGCCGAGCTCGAGGCTGCAGCGGAGAAGCAGGCCACCGTCGCCTACACCCGCTACGTCCTGGACTCGGGGATGGCCGGGGACCTGCTGGACCTGAGCGTGGCGCTGGCCCCGTGCACGATCGGCTACGCCGAGATCGGCGCCAGGCTGCAGCCGCGGCTGGCCGAGCACGTCGGGCAGGGCGGCGAGCACCCGTACCGCGAGTGGATCGGCGAGTACTCCGGCGAGGAGTTCACCGCCGCGTCCCGCGCCGCGGTCGCACAGCTCGACGCGCTGGCCGAGGGCGGGCTGTCCGATCGCCGGCTGGACGAGCTCACCGAGGTGTTCCGCACGGCCACGCGCCTGGAGGCCGACTTCTGGCAGCAGGCCCTCGACAGCGCGGACTGAGCGCGGGGCCGACCGGTCAGAAGAGCTGCCGAAGGTTCGCCTTGGCCAGGTCCACCAGCTCGTCGCCGCGGCCGGACAGCACGGTGCGCAGCGAGTAGAGCGTGAATCCCTTGGCCTGGGCGGCGCTGATGGACGGCGGGATCGTGAGCTCCTGACGCTCCACCTCCACGTCGAGCAGGGCGGGCCCGTCATGGGCGAGGAACTGCTTGACGGTCTTCGGTAGGTCCTTGGACTTGTCCGCCCGGAACCCCGCGAGCCCGCAGGCCTCGGCCACCTTCGAGAAGTCGGGGTTGGACAGGTCGGTACCGAAGTTCACGAAGCCGTCGGCCTTCATCTCCACCTCCACGAAGTTGTACGAGGAGTTGTTGAACACCACCACCTTGACCGGCAGGTCGTGCTCGACCAGCGTGAGCAGCTCGCCCATCAGCATCGACAGCCCACCGTCGCCCGCGAGCGCGATCACCTGTCGGCCGGGTGAGGCGGCCTGGGCGCCGATCGCCTGCGACAGCGCGTTGGCCATGGACCCGTGGGTGAACGACCCGACGATCCGTCGGCGCCCGTTCATCGTCAGATAGCGGGCCGCCCAGATGACGGGGCTGCCGACGTCGGGCAGGAACACCGCGTCGTCGTCTGCCGCCTCGTCGATCAACCGCGTCAGGTACTGCGGGTGGATGGTCCGCTTCGACTGCGTGGCGAGGTCGTCCAGCGTGCGCCGCGTCTTGGCGTAGTGCTTTGTGGCGTCGTCGAGGTGCTTGCGGCCCGAGTGCGTGCGCACTTTGGGGAGCAGCGCCCGTATCGTCTCCCCGACACCGCCGACGAGCGGTACCTCGACAGGCGTGCGTCGCCCGATCCGCTCGCCCCGGATGTCGACCTGGATGACCGTGGCGTCCGGGTAGAACTGCTGATACGGCAGGTCGGACCCCAGGACCAGCAGGGTCTCTGCGGCCATCATGGCGCGGTAGCCCGATGAGAACCCGAGCAGGCCGGTCATCCCCACGTCGTAGGGATTGTCGTGTTCCACCCATTCCTTGCCGCGCATCGCGTGGACGATCGGCGCCTTGAGCGTCTCCGCGATCTGCAGCAGTTCGTCATGGGCGCCCGCGCAGCCGGCGCCGGCGAGGATCGTCACGTCCTCGCAGCCGTCGAGGACACGGGCGGCGCGAGCGAGATCCTCCTCGGCCGGGACCACCGCACTGGTGGTGGGGCGGATGGCGGCCACCTCGGCGGTGATCTCCTCGAGCGCCACGTCACCGGGCAGGACGAGCACGGCCACCCCGCGCCTCTCGATGGCCGCACGCATCGCGATCCGCAGCAGCCGCGGCGCCTGCTCGGCCGACGAGACATGCTCCACGTAGACGCTGCACTCGCGGAACAGTTCCTGCGGATGGGTCTCCTGGAAGTAGCCCGTCCCGATCTCCTCCGACGGGATGTGCGCGGCCAGCGCGAGGACCGGGACCCCGGAGCGCTGGGCGTCGAACAGGCCGTTGATCAGGTGCAGGTTGCCCGGGCCACAGGAGCCGGCGCAGACGGTGAGGTTCCCCGTCAGCGCGGCCTCCGAGGAGGCGGCGAACGCGGCCGCCTCCTCGTGCCGGGTGATCATCCAGTCCACGCCGTCGACCTCGCGGATGGCGTCAGTGACGCCGTTGAGCGAGTCGCCGGGTAGTCCGTAGACCCGCCGGACCCCCGAGGCGCTGAGCGTGTCGATGATGTGTCGAGCGACCGTGGTACGTGCCATGCTGCCGACCCTACGACCTCTGCCCGCCTGCGGACACCGATCGAGGAACGCGCGTCACGAGCCGGGCGGGCCCGTCGGAGTGGGTGCGGTCGCGGTGGTGGCGTCGTCGTCGACCTCGGCGCCGGGTGCCGCGCCCTCCGTTTGTCCCTCCTCCACGAGGGAGCCGTCGTCCCACACGGCCTCGCCGCGCGCGATCATGCCGGCCTCGGTGCTGAGGGTGACCTGGGGGAGGAAGAACGCGAACAGAAGGGCGACGGCGAGGACCGGCACCACGAACCAGAGCGCGGGAGCCAACGCATTCGCGTAGGAGTCCACGATTCCCTGGTGCAGCGGCTCGGGGAGGTTCGCCACGAACGCCGGCGTGACGGCGCCCGGGTTCAACCCCGAGGCGATCGCCTGCTCCGGGTTGGCGGCCACCGTGTCAGTGAGATTGTCGATCAGCCGGCCCGTGAACAGCGAGCCGAACCAGGCGGTGCCGATCGCCGCGCCGATCTCACGGAAGTAGTTGTTCGAGCTCGTGGCCACGCCGACCTCGCGCGGATCGACCGCGTTCTGGACCGCCAGCACGATCACCTGCATCACGAGGCCCAGGCCGGCGCCGAAGAACAGCAGCATCGCCATGATCTGCCAGATCGGGGTGGAGCCGGTCATCTGGGTCATCACCGCGACCGTGGCCGTGGTCAGCGCCATGCCGACGATCGGGTAGACGCGGTAGCGGCCCGTTTTGGTGATGGCGATACCGGAGCCGATCGAGGTGGCCATGAGGCCGACCATCATGGGGATCATGAGCAGGCCCGAGCCGGCGGCCGAGGTTCCGGTGGCCATCTGCAGGAAGGTCGGGATGAAGCCGATCGCCGCGAACATCGCCACGCCGAGCACGAACGCGATAGCGGTGGCCACCACGAACACACGACCGGTGAACAGGTGCAGCGGCAGGATCGGCTCCTCGGCGCGGCGCTCGACCAGCACGAGGGCGACGATGCTGGCGATGGTTCCGGCGATCATCGCGATCATGCCCGGCGAGTCCCAGGCCAGCTGGTCGCCGCCGAGGTCGGTGACCAGGACCAGGCCCGCGGTGCCCAGGACCATGAACAGGATGCCGAGGTAGTCCACCTTGGCCGTGCTGCGCTTGGTCGGCAGCTTCATGTACTTCCACGCCAGGACGAACGCGATGATGCCGACCGGCACGTTGATCCAGAAGCACCAGCGCCAGTGGGCGGTGTCCGTGAAGAACCCGCCGAGCAGCGGGCCGGCGACCGCCGAGATGCCGAAGACGGCGCCCATCGGGCCCATGTACTTGCCGCGCTCGGAGGCGGGCACGATGTCGGCGATGATCGCCTGCGACAGGATCATCAGGCCGCCGCCGCCCAGACCCTGGACGCCGCGCCAGGCGACGAGCTCCCAGAAGCCCGCTTCGGTGGCCGGGTCGGTGAAGAAGCCGGCCGAACCGGATCCGATCGACCCTAGGGTGAAGATCGCGATCGCCAGCAGGAAGAGGTTGCGACGGCCGATGAGGTCACCGAACTTGCCGTACAGCGGCATGGTGATGGCCACGGCGAGGATGTAGATCGTGATGATCCATGCCTGGTGCTGGACGCCGTTGAGCTCGCCGACGATGGTCGGCAGGGCCGGGCCCAGGATCGACTGGTCGAGGGAGGCGAGGAACATGCCCGCCATGAGGGCGCCGAAGATGATCCAGACCGAACGCGGGGTGAGCGTGATCGGGTCGTCCCCGACAGGCGCGGGTGGCGCCGTGGAGGTGCTGGTCAAGGAAGTGGCCTTTCATCGGTGAATGCGGTGTGGAGGAGGCCGAAGTAGTGGGCGACCAGCTCCGTGAGGGGGACGTCGGTGAGCCCGGCGCGGGCACTCTGCATGGCCGTCTGGGTGAGGCCGAGCGCGACGCTCAGGCCCACACGGGCCAGATCGCGGTCGGCGACTGATGTGTAGTGCTTGGTGACTGCGGCCTCGAACTCGGCGCCGACCGCCGCCATCGACGTGTGCAGCGCCCCGAACAGGGAGGGATCGCGCTCGAGCGCTTCCCGGACGAGGTCGTCGTCGGCGGAGGCGTCCGGGTCGGTCTCGGACTCGCGGAGGAAGTCCAACATGACGTCGCGAATCCGCAGGACCGGATTGGCGGCGGGCGCGGTGGCCTCGGTTGTGTCGGCGAAGAGTCGGAGCATCAATCGGCGGAAGCGGTCGGCACCGAGGTGGACGACCGCCTCGTCTTTGGAGTCGAAGTAGTTGAAGAACGTCCGTGGTGAGACGTCGGCGCGGGCGGCGATCGCCTCGACGGTCGTGGCGTGGAGGCCTTCCTCGGCGACCAGCTGTAGCGCGGCGCGGGCCAGACCTGCACGGGTGCGGGCTTTCTTCACCTCGCGCAGGCCGGTGGGCGTCGGCTCGGCGGAGGGGTCTTTGGTGGTCACCAGACGATGATGCGCCACAAGTTGCAGTCTGTGCAAGTTTGCAGACAGTGCAAAAGCGTGTGCTTCGTCACGCGCCTTCTGGCTGTACCGGAGTTCTGCTCCCGCCAGCCGCATGAGGCCCGCATACCGATCGCATTCCTGCAGGTATCGGCCGAGAAGAGGCCTGCAGGAATGCGACCGGGTTTCACGAAACGCGACGTGGTCTCACGGATCGCGACCTCTTGGTCGAGCGGGATAGGCAGGGCCGGAAGTGGACTGGAGCTTCGCGCCCTGAATGTCGCAATATGGGTGCGCAGGTGCCGCGGAACTGCGCAAAGAGGGTGCGCGAGTCCCCGGGGAGGTCGGACAGGGCGGACCCTACAGAGGAATCGCCTCGACCTCGGTCCCGGCGGCCAACGAGGTCACGTCGGCCGGGATCTCGACCAGCACGTCAGCGCGGGCCATCGAGGCCACCAGGTGCGAGCCGGGGCCCGAAACGGGCTCGGCGACGGGGATGCCGGCGCCGGAGTCAGGGCCGAGCGCCGCCCGCAGGAACTGGACCTTCCCGGCGGGGGAGGTGACATCGCGCGAGAGCCGGGCCCGCACTGGCTGCACCGGCGACCGGCCCACCGCCTCGAGGATGACCGGCCGCAGCAGCACCACGAACGACACCAACGCGCTCACGGGATTGCCCGGCAGGCACACCACGGGCGTGTCCCGCCACGTCGACATCCCCTGCGGGCCACCGGGCTGCATGGCGATCGGCGCGAACCGGGATCCGTCGCGCCCGTCGAGCACCTGCCGCACCACCTCGGCGTCGCCCATCGACACCGCGCCCACGGTCACCACCAGGTCCGCGTCGGAGGCCGCGGAATCGAGGGCCGCGGTGAACTCGTCGCGGTCGTCGCCGCTGGTCAGGGTCGCGGTCACCTCGCAGCCACAGGTCTTGAGTGCGGCCGTCAGGGTCAGCGAGTTGGACTCCCAGATCTGCCCCGGCCCCAGCGGCCGACCGGGCGCGACCAGCTCCGAACCGGTGGCCACCACCCCGACCCGGGGCCGCGGCCGCACGTCCAGCGCCGACTCGCCCAGCGAGGCCGCCGCCGCCAGGTGTCGCGCCCGGAGCTGCACGCCCGCCGGGATCACCACGTCACCGGCGCGGACGTCGTCGCCGGGACTCCGGACGAACTCGCCCCGCGCGCGGGGTGCCCGCACCAGCACCACCGAGCCGTCGTCCGGGTCCGGTGAGGTGTCCTCCACGGGAACGACACAGTCCGCGCCCTCGGGGACGGGCGCCCCGGTCATGATCTTGCAGGCCTCGTCGTCGTCGACCCCCGGCCCCGGCCCCTGGCCGGCGTGCACCGCCCCCACCACCCGCAACCGCGCGGGCGCGTCGGGGCTCGCCGCGGCCACATCCGCCGACCGCACCGCGTACCCGTCCATCTGCGAGTTCACGAACAACGGCAGGTCCACCGCGGCGCGCAGGTCGCGGGCCAGCACCGAGTCGGGGCACGCCACCAACGGCAGTCGGGTGGACTGCGCGGCGCGGGCCAACATCGGCGCCAGGCGCGTGCGCACGAGGTCGCGGTAGCCGTCGGGGGACGGGCGCGCGGTGTCGCTGTGGGAGGAAGCCATGCCTCCACGGTAACCGCGTTGTACTGTGCCTACGGCCCGCGCGCGGCGGTCCGCGGACGGTGAAGGGTGACAGGTGAGACGTGGCGGAGAAGAAGAACGACGGTAGGACGACGACGACAACGCCAGATACGACGTCCGCCCGCACCGGCCTGTGGTCGGTCCACGGGGACGGCAAGAACATCCGGCCCGGCGAGGTCGTGGCCCCGATGGAGCGGCTGAGCTGGCCGCGCACGATCGGCATCGGCGCGCAGCACGTCGTCTCGATGTTCGGCGCGACGTTCGTGTTCCCCATCATCATGGGGCTCAACCCGCAGCTGGCGATCCTGTTCTCCGGCGTCTGTACGCTGCTGTTCCTCGCGGTGGTTAAGGGGCAGGTGCCCAGCTACCTCGGCACGTCCGTGGCGTTCGTCGGCGCGGTCGCCGCGATCCGGGCGCAGGGCGGCACGAGCGCCGAGGTGACCGGCGCGATGCTCGTGGCCGGCGCGGCGCTGCTGGTGGTGGGCCTGGTGGTGCACTTCGTCGGCGGCCGTGTGGTGACGGCCGTGCTGCCGCCGGTCGTCACAGGCGCCGTGGTGATGCTGCTCGGCTTCAACCTCGCGCCCGTCGTGGCGGAGACGTACTGGCCGCAGGACCAGTGGGTCGCGTTGGCGGTGATGATCGTGCTGATCGGGATGACCGTCGGGCTCAAGGGCTTCGCGGGGCGGATCGCGATCTTCCTCGCGCTGATCTTCGGCTACGTCCTGTCCTGGGTGCTGGACGTACTCACCGGGCCCATCACGTCGTTCAGCGCCACCGCCGGTGAGGTGACCGAGCACCTGCGCGTCGACTGGTCCGGGGTGGCCGACGCGGCCTGGATCGGGCTGCCGCCCATGACCGACGAGGCCGCCGGCGTGGTGGGTATCCACGCGCCCGACTTCTCGCTGGCGTTCGTGCTGCTGGTGGTGCCCGGGGTGATCGCGCTGATCGCCGAGAACGCGGGGCACGTCAAGGCGATCGGCGAGATCACGCGCACCGAGACCGACGGGCTCATGGGGCGCGCGCTGGCCGCTGACGGTGCCGGCACCGTGCTGGCCACCTCGTTCGGCGGGTCGGCCACCACGACGTACGCCGAGAACATCGGCGTGATGGCCGCGACCAAGGTGTACTCCACCGCCGCCTACGTGGTGGCCGCGCTGACCGCGATCGTGCTGGGATGTTCCCCCAAGCTCGGTGCCGTGATCTCCGCGACCCCCGGCGGCGTGCTCGGCGGGATCACGGTGGTGCTCTACGGCATGATCGGCCTGCTCGGCGCCAAGATCTGGAAGGAGAACCGGGTCGACTTCGGCAATCCCCTCAACCTGGTGCCGGTCGCGGCGGGCGTGGTGATCGCCGTGGGCGACACCACGCTGCACATCACGGACTCGTTCCAGCTCGGCGGCATCGCCCTGGGCACCCTCGTCGTGGTGCTGGGTTACCACCTCGGCCGGGTGATCGCGCCGACGCTCCGCGCGCAGGCCGAGCGGGACGAGATCCACGAGATGACCCTGCTCGGGCCCAACCCGGAGGTCGAGGATCCGGGTCCGGCCTAGACTGGCCGCAGCGACCGAAGATTGGAGGTGTCGCCGTGGCAGATTCCGAGATCGGAACGCGCTCACCGCGCCCCGCCACGCCGCTGCTCGTCGACTCGTTCGGACGAGTGGCCCGGGACCTCCGGGTCTCCCTCACCGAGAAGTGTTCGCTCCGTTGCACCTATTGCATGCCGGAGGAGGGGCTGCCGCCGATCCCCGATGAGGCGAGGATGACCACCGAGGAGGTCATCCGGTTGGTGGCCCTGGCGCACCGCGAGCTGGGCGTCCACGAGGTGCGGTTCACCGGCGGCGAGCCGCTCATGCGGCAGGACCTCGAGCGGATCATTGCCGGCACGCGCGCCGAGTGCCCGGACCTGCCGATCGCCATGACCAGCAACGGGGTGGGTCTCGAACACCGCATCGACGGGCTCGTCGACGCCGGGCTGGACCGCATCAACATCTCGCTGGACACCGTCAACCGGGCCGAGTTCGCCGAGCTGACCCGGCGCGACAGGCTGCCGTCGGTGTTGCGCGGCGTGCGCGCGGCGGTGGCCGCGGGCCTCGACCCGGTCAAGGTCAACGCCGTGCCCATGCGGGCCACGCTGCACGGGGCGCCCGACCTGCTGGAGTGGGCGCTCGCCGAGGGTGTCCAACTGCGCTTCATCGAGGAGATGCCGCTCGACGCGGACAACACCTGGTCGCGGGTGGAGATGGTCACCGCTCAGGAGGTGCTCGACTCGCTGTCGACCCGGTACGAGCTGATCCCCGCGGGTCGCGACGACCCGTCGGCGCCGGCCGAACTGTGGGAGGTGGCCGGGCACACTGCGGGTGGGCGGCCCGCGACGGTCGGTGTGATCGCCACGGTCACCCGGAACTTCTGCGCCGCCTGCGACCGCACGCGCCTCACCGCCGAGGGCACGGTCCGGTCGTGCCTGTTCAGCGACGACGAGACGGACGTGCTCGGGGTCCTGCGCTCCGGGGCGCCGGACCGCGAGGTCGCCGACGCGTGGCGCGGTGCGATGTGGGGCAAGCAAGCCGGCCACGGGATCGGCGGCACGGCGTTCCACCGGCCGCGGCGGTCGATGGGAGCCATCGGTGGGTGACGTGTCAGAGTCAGGCGATAACATCGGCGATGTGAGCAGTAATCCGAGGGTGATCACCGTGGGCTACTACGCCGCGGCGGAAGACGCGGCGGGCACGGCCCGCGAACGGCTGCACACGCACGCCGCCACCGTCGGTGAGCTGGCCCGCGAGGTCTGCGAGCGCCACGGCGAGCCGTTGGCGAGCATCGTCACCGTGTCCTCCTTCCTGGTCGGCGAGGAGACCACCCGGGACCCGCACGCCTCGATCGCCGGTGTCTCGGAGGTCGACGTACTGCCGCCGTTCGCCGGGGGCTGACTCGTGCGCCAGCGCCCGGTCCTCGCCGTCCTGACCGCAGTTCTCGCCTGCTCGGGGGCCGCGGCCTGTGCGAGTGAGGAAGTCGAGGAGGAGGCCGTCACCATAGGCGTGGCGGCCGCACCGTCGCTGTCGGCGGCGTTCACGGAGATCATCAGCGTCTTCGAGGCCGACAATCCCGGGGTGCGGGTCAGCATCGAGCTGGGCAAGTCAGGCGAGATCGCGAAGAGCCTCGGCTCGCGGTCGGACATCAACGTGTTCGCCTCCGCGAGCGAGGAGGCGATGCAGAGGGTCGTGGCGGAGGGGGCGGCGGTGGACCCGCGCGTCTTCGCACGCAATCACGTGGTGTTGGCGGTGCCGTCGGGCAACCCCAAGGACGTCTCCGGCCTGGAGGATCTCGACCGGGAGGGCCTGCGGGTGGGGCTCTGCGATGTGGAGGTGCCCTGTGGCCAGGCCGCCGACACCCTATTGACGGCGGCGGGGGAGGACCCGGTCGACGTCGAACGGATCGCCGGGTCCCGGGCGCTCGCCGCCCAGCTCGCGGACAACGACGCCGACGTGGGGATCATCTACCGGACCGACGTGGCCAGCTCGCACGGTTGGGTCGAGGAGGTGGACGTCGACCCGCGGGACCGCGAACTCCAGCAGGCCTCCGGCACGACCAGCTATGTTCTGGCCCGGGTGCCCGGCGGCGAGGACGGCCCGTCCTCCGAGGCGAAGGCGGCCGCGTCGGACAGATTCGTCGAGTTGGTGCTCTCCAGCCGCGGACGCAGCGCGCTCCTCAACTCGGGGCTTGAGGCGGTCTCCGGCTGAGCCGGTATCAACGAGAACTTAGACTGGGGGCCCATGAGCACCGCTGAACCGCAGGCCGGGTCTCGGCGTAGGGGATCGTGGCACCGGCGGGCGACCCGGCCGGTCCAGTTGTGGATGATCGCCCTGGTGATCCTGGGCATGGTCCACCGCTGGGTTCCGGCCTCCACATGGGTGCTCGTCCACATGTTCACGCTGGGGCTGATCACCAACTCGATCCTCGTGTGGGGGCAACACTTCACCGAGACACTGCTGCACCGGCGATCCCCGGAGAGTGCCCGAGGTGTGCAGGTGCGCCGGATCATGGTGCTCAACGCCGGTGTCGTGGTGCTGGTGGTGGGCATGATCGCCGCGTTCCCGGTGGCGATCATCGCGGGCGCGGCTGTCGTCGGCGGGGCGGTGTGCTGGTACATCGTGGGCCTGGTCCGGCAGATCCGGGCCGCCGCCCCGTCCCGCTTCCGGCCCATCGTGAATTACTACGCCATCGCGGCGGCGTTCCTTCCCGCGGGAGCGGTGGCCGGCGCGTTCATGGGGGTCGGCGTCCCCGCGGAGTGGTCCGTCCGGCTGCACGCGTTCCACCTCGCGGTCAATGTGCTGGGCTTCGTCGGCATCACCGTGCTCACCACCCTGGTGACCTTCTGGGCGACCGTCCTGCGGGCGCCGATGGCGGAGGGGCAGGACACGGCGGCCACGCAGTCGCTCGTCGTGCTGTCGGTCTCCGTCGTCGCGGTGGCCGCGGCCTCGTTGGCCGGCGCGTGGATCGTCACGGCCGCGGCGATGGTCGTGTACCTGGGGGCCGTCCTCTGGCACCTCTACTATCTCGCCCGCATGGCGCGCCGGACGCCGCCGCGGGAGTTCGCGTCGATGAGCATCGGCTGCGGCCTGATCTGGTTCCCGGTCGCGGTGGGCTGGGCGGCCCTGCTGGTCGCGGCGGACCGTGTCGAGGACCTCGGCGCCGTGACCGTGCCACTCCTGGCCGGGGCGGCCGCCCAGATCCTGTTCGGGGCGATGAGCTTCCTCATGCCCACCGTGATGCGAGGCGGTCCCGCCGCGGTGCGGGCCGGCATGATCGAGATGAACCGCCTGGCCGTGTTCCGGCTGGTGCTGGTCAACGCCGGCCTGCTCGTGTTCCTCGCCCCCGGCGGAACGAGCTGGACCCGGGTCGTGGGCTCGTCCCTGACGTTCCTGGGCTTCGTCCTGTTCCTCCCGGTGATGATCCGCGCGGTCCGCGCCCAGTTGCGGGTCATCCGCGAGACCGCGGCGGCGCGCGAGGCGGGGGAGAAGCCCGCCCGGGTCAGCGCGGACACGCCCCGGCCGCCGATCGCGCCGGGGAAGCAGCGCAATTTGACCGGCGCGTTGGCCGCGGTCCTGGTCGTGGTGCTCGCCACGGGGGCCGCCCTCGCCGTCGACCCCTCCTCGCCGCTGCGCCGCGGCGGCGAGGCCGTCGCCGTGACCCCCACCGGCAACACCACGTCCGTCGAGGTCGCCGCGGACGGCATGCGGTTCTTCCCCGACACCGTGACGATCCCCGCCGGGGACCGGCTGGAGATCACCCTCACCAACCGCGACGAGACCAACATCCACGACCTATACCTGACCAACGGCGCCGACTCGGGCCGGGTCGGCCCGGGCGAGACCGTCACGTTCGACGCCGGGGTGATCGGCCGCTCGCTCGAGGGCTGGTGCACGATCGCCGGGCACAAGGCGATGGGTATGACCTTCAGCGTGCTGGTCGAAGGCGGCTCTGGCGCTGGCTCCGGCACCCTCGAAGATTTCGGCGCCCCCTCGTGGCCCGGCTCCGTCCCCGGTGACCGCACCACGCACGGCGGCGCCCCGACCTCGGCGATCGACGTGATGGCGCCGCCGTCGGACGACTTCGCGACCCGCGACCCCGTGCTGGCCGCCGCGCCGCCCGGGCGCGTCCACCGCGTCACGCTCACCGTCGAGGAGACGACCGACGAGCTCGCCCCCGGGGTGGTGCGTCCCGTGTGGACCTACAACGGCGGGCTACCGGCGCCGACGCTGCGGGGCAGGGTCGGCGACGAGTTCGTGGTGACGCTGCGCAACGAGGGCACGATGGGGCACTCGATCGACTTCCACGCCGGCGACGTGAAGCCCGACGAGGTGATGCGCACGATCCCGCCCGGGGAGGAACTCGAGTACCGGTTCACCGTCAACCGCGCCGGTGCCTGGCTCTACCACTGCGCCAGCATGCCGATGACCGGACACGTCGCCGCGGGGCTGTTCGGCGCGCTCATCGTGGACCCGCCGGATCTGCCGCCGGTCGACCGTGAGTACGTGCTGGTGCAGTCCGAGTCGTACCTCGGCGGGCCGGACGAGCCGTTCGACATGGACAAGATCGCCGCCCGGCAACCGGATCTGGTGATGTTCAACGGGCACGCCACCCAGTACCGCCGTGACCCGCTCACCGCGCGCGTCGGCGAGACGGTGCGGATCTGGGTGGTGGTGGCCGGGCCGAGCGACGGCACGAGCTTCCACGTGGTGGGCTCGCAGTTCGACACCGTCTACAAAGAGGGCGGTTACCTGCTGCGTGAGGGCCGCGACGCGTTCGGCGGCGGCAGCGGCGGGGCGCAGGCGCTGGACCTCTCGCCCGCGCAGGGCGGGTTCGTGGAGATGACCTTCGTCGAGCCGGGCCGGTACACGTTCGTCGACCATTCGTTCGCCGACGCCGAGAAGGGTGCGACGGGCTTCATCGACGTCACCGGCTGACCCGACAGCGGCATCCGCGCTCGCGACTGCGCGGCGGCAGCATCGATAAGTGGGTTTCGCACGTCGGCACTCGGGCAATGCGTGCGGAAGTCTCTGCGCGATGGGTGACCCGGGAGTCTCGTGCGCGGGGAATAAGCGGGCAGATCCATCGGTTAATGTAGGTGATACATCATCAAAAATCGCAGTCGTCCGTAACGCAGGAGTTGTCATGCCCGTCTTCGTCCAGAACCCCGATCCGCGCAGCCTCGTCGAACGCCCCGCCGACCGACTGTTGCCCGCCGATGCGCGCATGGGCGCCGTGGAACTCCTGGTCCGCGACCTCGACGCGATGATCGCCTTCTACTCCCGCGGCGTGACCCTGGACGTGCTCGAGCAGTCGGGTGAGACCGCGGAGCTCGGCCGGGGCGGACAGCCGCTCGTGCGCCTGCGCCGCGTCCGCGATCTGCCGCCGCGGCGACCCGGGGAGGCGGGGCTGTTCCACACCGCCGTGCTCTTCGAGGACCGTCAGTCGCTCGCGTTCGCCGCGGCGTCGGTGGCACGACTCGCACCGCAGTCGTTCACCGGTAGTTCCGACCATCTCTACAGTGAGGCCTTCTACTTCGACGACCCCGAGGGCAACGGCGTCGAGCTGTACGTGGACCGCCCCCGGGAGACCTGGCAGCGCGACGGCAACGGCCTGCTCCAGACCGCGACCAACGCCCTGGACCCCAACGCGTTTCTGCGCGCCCATCTCCCGCAACGGCCGGTCGCGCCGCCGCCGGCCACGCTCGGGCACGTCCACCTGCAGGTCGGTGACATCGGCGTGGCCCGCGACTTCTACGTGGACGCCCTCGGGTTCGAGGTCATGAGTGACCTCGGGACTGCGCTGTTCATCGCGGCCGGCGGGTACCACCACCATGTTGCCGTCAATACCTGGGGCACCGCGGGAGCCGGGCCCCGCGCCGCCGCCCTGGGTCTGGGGCAGGTGAACATCGACCTGCCCGATGACGACGACGTCGCCGCGCTGCAGCAGCGACTGGTCGATCATCGAATCGAGGTGCGGCACGACGGTCGCACACTGCGTTTCGACGACCCGTGGGGCACCCTCATCCAGGTCGCCCCCGCGGGTGCCTGATCTCGAACCGGCCCCGGGGCGGGCGTTCTGACCTAGCTTCAGGGAGGACTGACCCGGCGCCCGGCCGGTCGGCGGCGCAGAGAGGTGATGTCGGGTGAACAGCCAGCGACGTGGTGTCGGGGTAATCGTGAGTGGCAGAACACGGGTGACGGTGGTGCTCGCGGCGATCGTGAGCACCCTCGCGCTCGCGCTGTCCATGCTGCTGTCCGGGGCGGGGACCGCCTCGGCGCAGGAGACGGGGGAGCCGGCTCCCACACCGGGCATATTCGAGTTCTCCGCCGACGGGATCACGTGGTCTGAGGATCCGAGCGCCGTGCTGCCGCCGTTCAGCGGGGGGAACCTCTCCCCGGGCGCGGTGGTTGAACGCCACTACTACGTCCGCAACGCCGACTCGGTGCCCGGGACGTTCGAGACATTCATCGGTGACTGGTCCTCGTCCGCCAACTCGCTGTTCACCGTCCAGTCGGACTTCGGGGACGATGTCGGCGTGCGCTACACGTACTACGGGGAGGACTTCCTCGAGCACGCCTACGGCCCGGCGGTCGAGGTGGGCACCGTGCTGAACTCGGTGGAACTGGCACCGCGGGAGCAGGTGCGGATCGTCGACAGCGTGGGGCTGCATCCCGATGCGGGCAGGGAGACCCAGGGGGCGCGTGTCCAGACGGCCATCGAGTGGCGGCTCACCGTGCCGGAGCCGCAGCCCGAGCCGGAGCCGGAGCCCGGCGAGTGCGAAGGCGGGATCCCCGTGAGCGGCCTGTTCAGTGCCGCGGGCAGTACGGGCGGCGAGTCGACCGGCAGCATGGCCGGCAGCGCGGCCGGGTCCACCGGCTCGGCCTCGCTGGACGGCGGGTGCACGGCCGAGTCGTGACCGCGGGGTGGTGACCGGGCGTGGCCGACGGTCAGCGGCGCAGGCGCGACGCCACTGACCGGATCATCCAGGCGAACGTGCCGGTCCACGCCGTGACCGCGACCCACATCCAGGCCTGACCGATCCAGGCGACGATGGGCAGCTGATCGGCGCGACCGAGGTACATTCCCGCCACTGCGTACATGCCCAGCGGGAAGACGATCGACCACCAGGTGGGCTCGAAGCGAAATGGCACGCCGCGCACGCGGTGCCGCCAGTAGCCGACCGCCACGAGGACGGGGATGAGCCAGGTGGCGAAGCACCAGAAGACCACCACGAGGCCGGCGACCAGGCCGCGTACGGCGTCGACCATCGGCGCGCTGGACATCTCCACGATGCGTGCCCCCGCGACCACGGTGATGGCCACCGCGCCCATCGACACCCAGTACGGCGGGTCGAGTTCCCCCGGGTCGAACGGGTAGACCATGAGCCGCAGCGACACGTAGACAGCGCAGGCCACGTAGAGGACGACGCCGACCGACCACGCGGCTACCGCGAGGATCGCGAGCGCGTCGCGGCCGGCCTCGAAGTGGGGTTCCAGGGTGGCCGCGCCGACCGCCACGGACTGGGCGGCCACCACCCAGATGAACCAGGTGCCGTTCGCCTCCGTCAGCACGGACCGCTCCGTGCGGGCCAGGACGGCGACCCAGGGGACGGAGTAGCCGAGGATCAGCCAGGCGAGGGTGGCGACGACCAGCAGGACCGCCGCCACAACGTAGAGACCGTGGCCGGCGAGCCCCGCCGCCAGGACGTTGGTCCCGGCCACGAAGGTGAAGAACAGGAAGGCCTGGCGGGAGTCGTGGAGGTCGGCCGCGACCTCGGTGCGATAGGCGAGCAACCGCCACAGATTGAGTACGACGAGGACGACGTACTCGACCGCCGTGAGGACGAGCAGGATCAGGGACAGGGTGTGCCACCCGCGCAGATCCGCCCCGATCGCGACGATGCCCGTCGCCATGACCAGCGCGAAGTAGCCGGGGGACAGCCGCTCGGGGGTCGGGAGGCGGCGGCCGGGCGATGTCCTAGTGGCGTGCGGCACGGCTCGAACCCGACCGGGCACGGCCCTCGCCGACCTGTCGGCTCACGTCGCCGACGTCCTCGCGCATCCAGCCGCGGCGGTAGGGGCGGTTGCCGAACTGGCCCGACGGACGCGAGCGGTACACGACATAGGGCCGCCACAGGTACCCGACGGGCGCGGAGAACACGTGCACCAGACGGGTGAACGGCCAGATCGCGAACAGTAGGAACGCCAGGATCGCGTGGGCCTTGAACGTGAAGGGCGCGTCGGTCATGAGTACGGGGTCCGGGTGCAGCCAGAAGATGCCGCGGAACCAGACGGCCAGGTCGGCGCGGTAGTTGTAGCTGCTGAGAATGTTGCCGACGACCGTGTTGGCCAGTCCGAAGAGGATCGTCACGGTGAGGAAGAAGTACATCAGCTTGTCGTTGGCGGTGGTCGCGGAGAAGACGGGCCCCACCGTGCGACGACGGTAGATGAGGATCGCCAGTCCGACGAGCGTGCAGAACCCGGCGACGACCCCCAGCGACACCGCCATCCAGTGGTAGCCGGTCTCGGTGATGCCGATCGCGTGCGTCCACGATTCCGGGATCACCAGCCCGATGAAGTGGCCCGCGACCACGGCCAGGATGCCGAAGTGGAACAGGGGGCTCCCCCACCGCAACAGGCGGGACTCATAGAGCTGGCTCGAGCGGGTTGTCCACCCGAACTTGTCGTAGCGGTACCGCCACCAGTGGCCGACCACGAAGATCGCCAGGCACACGTACGGCAGGACCACCCACAGGACGATGTCCAGGATCGTCGCGTCGACTGTGGTCGTCTCGGTCATGGCCGGGCCCCGCTTTCCAGGTAGGACGAGGAGGTGAACGCTTCGAGCCCGACCTCTTCGTCGGGCGGCCCCTGGGCGACGAGTCGGCGGACGGCATCGCGGTCGTCGCCGCCGATCGGCGGGAGCGTGCCCGAGACCGCCTCGAGGGCGCCGGCCCAGGCGGACCCCCGGTCGGTCAGGGAGATCCGGAGCAACTCCAGACCGGGGCGGTGCTGGACGAGCAGAGCCCGGCACCGGTCGAGATCGTGCTGGGCCCCGAACTCGAGGAGCACGCCCAGGTGGTCGGGCAGTTCCGCGGCGTCCAACCGGGCGCCGGCCGACTTGTAGGCCTCGACGAACTCCACCAGCGCCGTGCCGCGCTTGCGGGTGTCGCCGTAGCGGAAGTAGGTCAGGTACAGGCAGCAGCGACGACGCAGGTCGAACGTCTCGACGTACTCCTCCTGCGTCTCACCCAGCGGCGTCGACTCGAGGTGGTCGACCAGGCCGAGCAGCGGCCGTGCGACGTCCCCCCGGTCGTCGACCAGTTCGCGGATGAGCGGCAGCCGCTCGAGGAGCTCGGGGGTCGGGTAGTCCAACAGGAGCGAGACAGCCTGATAGAGCGAGCGGTCCTCCGGCGCCCCGCGGCCGACGGCCGGGGAGGAGCCGGGCATCACCGCCCTGCGGACCCGGGAGAACAGATCGGTACCGAAGCCGGTACCGGCGAGGAACTGCGACGCCACGGCTCAGCCCTTCCTTCCCGGGAAGAGGCCGCCGGTACCGAGGCCGTCCCAGTTGAGCAGGTTGACCCGCCGACCCTTGTCCGCGGGGGAGGCGATGGTGTCCGAGGTCTGGCGTTGCTTCAACGCGTGGAAACTCTCCACCGCGATGGGCAGCGCCTGGTCGCCCGAGCCCTCACCGAACGGGCCGGAATCGCCCATCATCCCGGGGCCGCCGTCGTAGTCGAGGCTGCAGTCGGTGACCAGCTCCTCGAGGGAATGCGCCTGCTCCTGGTGGGCGGTGGGGATGACGTACCGCTCGTCGTAGTGGGCCAGGGCCAGGAGGCGGTACATGTCGTACACGTCCTCCTCGCTCATGCCCACGGCCTCACAGATCTCGCCCCGCGGCTCGCGGCCGAGGTTGATGTCGCGCATGTAGGTGCGCATCGCGGCGAGTCGGTTGAGCACCGTCTGGATGGTGTCGACGTCCCCGGCGGTGAACAGCTCGGCGAGGTACTCCATGGGAATTCGCATCGTGTCGATCGCGCCGAACAGCGTGTCGGAGTCCTCCCCGTCGCCGCCGTCCGCGGCGACGCGGTCGACGATGGGCGACAGCGGCGGGACGTACCAGACCATCGGCATGGTCCGGTACTCCGGATGCAGCGGCAGGGCCACCTCGAACCGCGAGATGAGCTGCCAGATCGGTGAGCGCTGCGCGCCCTCGATCCAGTCCTCCGGGATGCCCGCCTCGCGGGCGGCCTCGATGACCTCGGGGTCGTTCGGGTCGAGGAAGCACTCGCGCTGGGCGGCCAGCAGGTCGTGCTCGTCCGGCACCGACGCCGCCGCGAGCACCCTGTCCGCGTCGTAGAGAACCAGGCCGATGTAGCGCAGCCGGCCGACGCAGGTCTCCGAGCACACGGTGGGGATGCCCACCTCGACGCGCGGGAAGCAGAACGTACATTTCTCGGCCTTGCCCGTGCGGTGGTTGAAGTACACCTTCTTGTACGGGCAGCCGGTCACGCACTGGCGCCAGCCGCGGCAGCGGTCCTGGTCCACCAGCACGATGCCGTCCTCGACGCGCTTGTACATCGCGCCGGACGGGCAGGAGGACACGCACGACGGGTTGAGGCAGTGCTCGCAGATCCGCGGCAGGTAGAACATGAAGGTCTCTTCGAACTCGGCCTTGATGTCCTCGCCCACCTTGGCCAGGATCGGGTCGTCCTTCATGTGGGTCGGCGACCCGCCCAGGTCGTCGTCCCAGTTGGCCGACCACGAGATCTTCATCGGCTCGCCGCTGATGAGCGAGTAGGGTCGCGCGACCGGGGTGTGCTCCTGGAGCGGGGACGAGACCAGCATGTCGTAGTCGTAGGTCCACGGCTCGTAGTAGTCGTCCAGCGACGGCATGGTGGGGCTCGAGAAGATCTCCAGCAGCTTCTTCATCCGCCCGCCGGCCTTGAGGCGCAGCCTGCCGCCCCGGCCCAGCTCCCAGCCGCCCTTCCACCGCTCCTGGTCCTCGTACGTCCGCGGATAGCCGAGACCGGGGCGGGTCTCGACGTTGTTCCACCACACGTACTCGGTGCCGGACCGGTTGGTCCAGGCCTGCTTACAGGTCACCGAACACGTGTGGCACCCGATGCATTTGTCCAGGTTCATCACCATGGACATCTGGGCCATGACGCGCATCAGTACTGCACCTCCTGCGAGCGACGGCGGATGACCGTCACCTCGTCGCGCTGGTTTCCGGTGGGGCCGATGTAGTTCCACGCGTAGTTGAAGTGGGCGTACCCGCCGATGAGATGGCTGGGTTTGATGAGGATCCGCGTGGCCGAGTTGTGGATGCCGCCGCGCTTACCGGAGGCCTCCGCGATCGGCACGTCGACCGTGCGGTCCTGGGCGTGGTGCATGTAGACGGTGCCGGACGGCATCCGGTGGGAGACGACGGCGCGGGCGACGACGACGCCGTTACGGTTGACCGCCTCCACCCAGTCGTTGTCGACCACCCCGATCAGCTCGGCGTCCTCCCTGCTCATCCAGATGGTCGGCCCACCGCGGGACAGGCTGAGCATGAGGAGGTTGTCCTGGTACTCCGAGTGGATGGACCACTTGTTGTGCGGGGTGAGGTAGCGGACCGTCAGTGCGGCGCCGGCGCCACCGGATCCGTCGGTGCTGCCGAGCACCGGCTCGCCGTACAGCTCGTGCATGTTGAGCGGCGGGCGGTAGACGGGGAGCTGCTCGCCCACCTCGGCCATCCAGTCGTGGTCCATGAAGAACTGCATGCGGCCGGTGAGCGTGTGCCACGGCTTGAGCCGCTCGACATTGATGACGAACGCGCTGTATCGGCGGCCGCCGTGCTCCGAGCCGGACCACTCCGGGGAGGTGATGACCGGCTGCGGTCGGGACTGGGTGTCGGCGAAGGTGATGCGCTTGCCGGACTCACCGCGGGACAGATCGGCGAGCTCCCGGCCGGTGCGTGCCTCGAGCTGCTCGAAACCCTGGGTCGCGAGTCGCCCGTTGGTGGTACCGGACAGGGTGAGGATGGCCTCGCACATGCGGATGTCGGTGTCCAGGCGCGGGCGGCCCCGGCCGGCGCCCGTGCGGGTCTCGCCGTTGGCCTTGAGCAGGACGCCGATCTCCTCGTCCGGCTTGAGCAGCAATCCCTTGACCGGCATCCCCGCCTTCTCGGCGAGCGGCCCGAGGGAGCCGAACTTCTCGCCGATCAGCCGGTAGTCGCGTTCGACAGTGACGATCTTGGGGAAGTTCCGCCCCGGCACCGGCTCACACGAGCCGTCCTTCCAGTCGGACACCGTGCCGCCCGGGTTGGCCAGGGCGTCCGGGGTGTCGTGTGCCAACGGGACCGCCACGACGTCGGTGCGGGTGTCGAGGTGCCCGTGGCTCAACTCCGACACCTTCTCGGCGAGCAGCCGGAAGGTGTCGAAGTCCGTCCGGGTCTCCCACGGCGGGTCGATGGCGGCGTTGAACGAGTGCACGAACGGGTGCATGTCAGTCGAGGACAGGTCGTGCTTCTCATACCAGGTGGCCGCCGGGAACACGAGGTCTGAGAAAAGCGTGGTGGAGGTCATCCGGAAGTCGAGCGTGGCGAGCAGGTCGAGCTTGCCGTCCTCCGCGTCCTCGCGCCACACCATGTCCCGACCCCGGTGCCCCTCCGGGGCCTGGTCGGCGCGCAGTGACGAGTCGGTGCCCAGCAGGTGCTGGAGGAAGTACTCGTCACCCTTGGCCGACGAACCGAGCAGGTTCGAGCGCCACACGGTGAGGACCTTGGGGGAGTTGCCGGGGCCGTCCGGGTCCTCGGCGGCGAAGCGCATCGACCCGTCCTTGATCCGGCCCACCACGTGCTCGGCCGCGGACACGCCCGCCTCGGCGACCTCGTCCCCCAGGTCGAGCGGGTTGGCCGAGAAGGTCGGGAAGGAGGGCATCCAGCCCAGTCGCGCCGACATCGCCACCAGATCCGGGGTGCTCATCCCGGCGAAGCGGTTCTCGCCGGTCGCGGAGGCGAGGGTGTCCGCGCCGTACGCGTCGTACTTCCACTGCCCGGTGTGCAGGTAGAAGAACGCGGTGGCGATCATCTGCCGCGGTGGCCGGGACCAGTCCAGACCCATCGCCACCTGCTGGAACCCGGTCAGCGGGCGGACCTTCTCCTGGCCCACGTAGTGCGCCCAGCCGCCGCCGTTGACGCCCTGCGTGCCCGTGAGGATCGTCAGCGCGAGGAACGCCCGGTAGATGAGGTCGGAGTGGAACCAGTGGTTGGTACCCGCCCCCATGAGGATCATCGAGCGCCCACCGGACTCCAGCGCGTTGCGGGCGAACTCCCGCCCGATCCGCTCGGCCTGCGCGGCCGGGACGCCGGTGTGCTCCTCCTGCCAGGCCGGTGTGTACGGCTGCGGGTCGTCGTACCCGGTCGGCCAATCGCCCGGCAGCCCCTCCCGGCCCACGCCGAACTGCGCCATCATCAGATCGAGGACGGTCGTGACGCGAAGGTCCGTGGGGTTGTCGTCGTCGTCGCGGCCCCTGATGGTCCGGTAGGGCACCCCACGGGTGATGGTGCCGGCGTCGCCGCGCGTGGTGTCGAAGCGCGGCAACGTGACCTCGGCGGTTCCCTCGAGCGTGTCCAGCAGGGACAGTGCCGGGTCGACCTCGCCGAGATCCAGGTTCCAGTCGCCCGCGCCCTGCTCGCCGAACCGGTGGCCCAGCGTGCCGTTCGGGACGACCGGCCGACCCGTGACCGCGTCGAGCAGGACGGTCTTGTTGGCCGCGTTCTCGCCCGGATCCTCCGCGAGCACGCCCGCACCGACCATGTCCGCGGTGACGAACTTGTGCGGCAGAACCGACCCGTCGGAGCGCGTGCGCAGCGTGACCAGGAACGGCAGGTCCGTGTACTGCTTGGCGTAGCGCTCGAACTCGGGCGTGCCCCGGCGGGCGTAGAACTCGGTGAGCACCACGTGGACCATCGCCATGGCCAGCGCGCCGTCGGTGCCCGGGTGCGGGTGCAGCCACTCGTCGGCGAACTTGGTGTTGTCCGCGTAGTCGGGCGAGACCACCACGACCTTCTGGCCCTTGTACCGGGCCTCGGTCATGAAGTGGGCGTCCGGGGTGCGGGTGACCGGGACGTTGGAACCCCACATCACGAGGTAGGAGGAGTTGAACCAGTCGGCGGACTCGGGGACGTCGGTCTGGTCGCCGAAGACCTGCGGTGAGGCCACCGGTAGGTCGGCGTACCAGTCGTAGAACGAGAGCATGGAGCCGCCGAACAACTCGATGAACCGCGAGCCCGCCCCGAACGAGGCCATGGACATCGCCGGGATCGGGGAGAAGCCCGCGACTCGGTCCGGGCCGGCGGTCTTCGCGGTGTACACGTGGGCGGCGGCCGCGATCTCGACGGCGTCCTCCCAGCGGCAGCGGACCAGGCCGCCCTTGCCGCGGGCACGCTTGTACCAGGCGGTCTTGGCGGTGTCGGAGACGATCGACCCCCAGGCGTCCACCGGGTCGGCGTGCTCGGCGCGCGCCGCCCGCCACAGCTCGAGCAGGCGACCGCGGATGTACGGGTAGCGCACCCGCGTGGGCGAGTAGGTGTACCAGGAGAAGGCGGCACCGCGCGGGCAGCCGCGGGGCTCGTATCCCGGCATGTCGTCACCGATGTCCGGGTAGTCGGTCTGCTGCGCCTCCCAGGTGATGATCCCCTCCTTGACGTACACCTTCCACGAGCACGAGCCCGTGCAGTTGACGCCGTGCGTGGAGCGGACCACCTTGTCGTGGCTCCAGCGGTCGCGGTAGAACACGTCCGCTTCGCGGCCGCCCTCGATCGTCACGGTGCGCAGATCGTCGGAGGCCGTGCCGCGGCGGAAGAACCGGCCGGCCTTGAGGATGGCCTCGGAGGCGGGGCCGTCCAGGCGGGGGTCTGTGCTGGTCATGCCGGAGTCCTTTCCGTGGCGGTGGACGCGCTGCGACTGTTGCGGAGGAACCACAGCCAGGTGAGCGCCGCGGTGATGACCGAGAGGGCGAACAGCAGCAGCAGGCCGGTGCGGTAGTTGCTGTCGGCGGTCCAGAAGTAGCCGAGCAGGAGCGGCGGGACGAACCCGCCGAGCCCGCCAACGGCGCCGACGATGCCCGTGACCGACCCGACCGAGGACGGCTCGACCAGTTCGGCGACCAGGGCGAACACCGCGCCGGAGGCGACGCCCAGCGAGGCGGCCATGACGAGGAACACGGCCGTGCCCACCGGGTAGAAGCTGCCGTCGTCGATCCCGATCAGGGGCATGCGCTCGGACGCGGCCGCGGCCATGAGGCCGGTGACGACGTAGCTGATGACCAGGACCCACCCGCCGTCGAACCGGTCCGCCAGCGCACCGCCGAGGGGGCGGCACGCCACGGCGACCACCACGAAGATCGCGGTGCGCAGCGCGGCGTCCTCGATGTCCAGTTCGTAGAAGTTGTGCAGGTAGGTCGGCAGGTACACCGAGAACGCCACGAACCCGCCGAAGCCCATCGCGTACATCCACGACAGTTTGAGCGTGACGGGCCGGGCGAGCGTCCTGGCGGCCTTGACCACCCAGTTGCCCTGGGCCGGTGCCCAGGCCGGTGAGTTCTGCAGCAGCATCCGGGCTGTCACGGCGTAGATCGCCAGCAGGACCGCCACCAGGATGAACGGGGCCTGGTCGCCGAAGGCGTCGCGGAGCCGCAGGGTGGTGAACGCCGCGACGGCGGTGCCGCCCATGCCGGCGCCGAAGATGCCGATCGCCGTGCCGCGCCGGTTCGGCGGGAACCACGAGTTGACGGTGGGGACGCCCACCGCGAAGGAGGTGCCGCCGATGCCGAGGAAGAAGCCGCCGATGAGTAGGACGATCAGGCTGTTGTCGACGAAGCCGACGAAGAGCGTGGGGATGATCGTCAACGCCGCGATGAGCGGGAACATCGTGCGGCCGCCGAGCCGGTCGGTCAGCGCGCCCACCGGGATCCGGCCGAGCGATCCCACCACCACGGGCAGCGCCACCACCAGGGACTGCTGGAACGAGGAGAGCCCCAGGTCTTCTTTGTAGGTGGCGCCGAGGGGGCCCATGAGCGCCCACGCCCAGAAGGTGAGCAGGAACCCGGCGAAACACAGTGCCAGGGCGAGGTTGGCCTTCGTGGGATCGATGGCGGGCGCGGCGGAGGGGTCGGAGGTCACGGGGTCGGAGCCTGAGGACACGGGCGGTCCTTTCACGTCAGAGTCTCGCGGGTCGGGCACGGACGACAGGGGAACGGGCCCGAATCCCGAGTGTGCGACAGTCCGTCACCGCGCCGTGGGCGGTTCGACGAATGTGGCGGGGTTCGTTACCGGGCAAATATTCGCCGCAGCAATGTTTTCATCGTCAACAGTGAGCGGCTCAGACGAGCCAGTCGTTGGGCGCGAACAGCTCGGCGTGGAGCCGATCCTCCGGGATGCCGGCCGCCAGGAAGGCCGGCCGTACCGCCTGTAGGAACCCGGCGGAGCCGCACAGGAAGACGTGCGCGTCGGCGGGCAGCGGCACCGCGGACAGGTCCATGAGCCCGTGGTGGACGGTGCCCGGGCCGGACGCGGTGTCGGCACCGTCCTCGTACCAGGAGTGCACCTCGGCGTCGGCGAGCAGGGAGGCCTCGCCGGCGACCTCGCCCGCCAGGACGTGCTGGCCGGGGGAGCGGTCCGCGTGCAGGACGAGCACGCGACGCGAGGTCTCCTCCGCGGCGAGCTGGGCGAGAATGCCGAGCATCGGCGTGATGCCGATGCCGGCTGAGCACAGCACCACCGGGGCGGAGGCGGTCCCGGCGTCGGCCTGGTCCAGGACCAGGTCGCCGAACGGGAGCGTGACCTGCAGGGTGGTGCCGACCTCGGCCGTCGCGTGCAGCCAGCCGGAGACCTCGCCGGCGGGACAGCCGCCGGCGGTGGGGTCCACGCGGCGTACGCCGATCCGCCAGGTGCCGTCGCCGGAGGCGGTCGAGAGTGAGTACTGGCGCAGCTGGCGGGCGCCGTCGGGCAGCACCACGCCGACCGAGGTGTACTGGCCGGGGCGGAAGTCGGGGAGGCGTTCGCCGTCAGGCCCGGCGAGGGTGAAGACGGCGACCGAGTCCGTGACGTCCTCGCGGGCGACGACGGTGGCGGTCCGGAACACGTCACCCGGCTCGACCTGCGCCTCGGCGTACAGCCCCTTCTCGAAGTCGATGAGGACGGAGGCCATGATCCAGTAGACCTCGTCCCACGCCTCGGCGACCTCGGGGGTGACGGCGTCGCCGAGCACGCGGGCGATCGCGGCGAACAGGTTGTCGTGGACGATCTGGTACTGCTCCGGGGTGATGCCCAGGCTCGCGTGCTTGTGTCCGATGCGCGAGAGCAGGTCGACCGGGCTCTTGCCGTCCACGAGCATGGTGGCGAACGTGGCGATCGAGGCGGCCAGGGCGCGCTGCTGGGCGCCCAGTTTCTGATTGCCGCGGTTGAAGGTGTCGCGGATCAGTTCGGGGTGGTTGTCGAACATCGTCGTGTAGAACAGCGGCGTGATCTCGTCGATGTGGGCACCGATGACCGGCAGCGTCTCGCGGATGACCGGGACGTTGTGCGGGGACAGCGCCCGGGGGCGGGCGAGGATCGACTCGAGGGAGATCAGTGACGTGGTCATGGCAGCCTTTCCGGACCGGCCCCTACGGGTGTGGAGGCGTTGAATCCGAGCCTGCCAGAATGCGACATCGATATGCGCATTCACGCTGTGTGAGTTCGAATACCCACTTGAGCTGGATATTTGCGCTCTCCGTACGTAGTGCAGAGGAACTGCACGTCAGGGCCGCTCCGCGACCGTCGGAGTGAATCTCGGCTCCAGGGTGAGCAGGATCTGCCGCGTGGGGGAGTGGACGATGTCGTTGACGGTGAGCGGATCGAGGGTGGCGAAGAAGGCCTCGCGGGCCTCGGCGAAGGCCCGGCGCAGTCGGCAGTTCCCGGCGAGCGGGCAGGGCTGCTCACCCTCGCAGTCGACCGCCTCGCCGGGGCCCTCGAGGATGCGGAGCAGGGCGCCCACGGAGTGGTTCCGCCCGACGTCGGTTATCCGTAGCCCTCCGCCGCGGCCGCGGCGCGAGGCGATGACCTCGAGATCCACCAGGCGCGAGACGATCTTGGCGACATGGCTGGGGGAGGCGTTGACCGAACCGGCGATGGCGCCCGCGGTCATCCGTTCGCCGTCCCGGTCGCCCACCGCGAGCAGCATGAGGGTGCGAAGCGCGAGGTCGGAGTGACGGGAGATGTTCACCCGTCCATGATCCCATAATGCGAATTTGCACAACGCATTTCGGGGGCGTCAGATCCAGTCGATCAGCTCGACCAGCTCGGAACCGGCCGCGGCCTCGGGGATCAGGGCCAGTGACGGCGCCCCCGCGAGGTCGGCGAGGTGCGCGGTACGGACCCGCTCGTCCACGGACCAGCCGCCGGAGCCGTCGGGTCGCGCGGGCAGGATCCGGGATCGGGTCGGGGCGGCCAGTCCCGCCAGGGCGGGGACGGGCGCGAGCACAGGCGTCCGCCGTCGATCCGTGAGGGCGTCGACCAGCGCGCGGCCGGTGCTGGCGGCAGCGCACACCGCGGCCAGCGGGTTGCCCGGCAGTCCCAGGAGCACGCCCCCACCGGGCAGGGCCGCCACGATCTGCGAGCCGCCGGGTCGGACCCGCACCCCGTCGAGCACGATCCGGGCGCCCGCCCGCTCGAGTGCCGGGCGCAGGTGGTCGGCCACCCCGCGGCCGGTGGCCCCGACGAGCACCAGCACCTCCCCGGCCGCGCGCGGCCGTTGCAGCAGCGCCTCGAATTCGGCCTCGGTGTCCGGACAGTGTTCCACCGCGGCGGTGGCGGGCCCGAAGCCGGCGCGCGCGAGCACCGCGCCGAGCAGCGGCCCGACGGTGTCGCGGATCCGCCCGTCGGGCAGCGGGGGCGGGGTGGTGGCGGGCAGCACCTCATCGCCGGTGGTCACGACCGTCGCCCGAACCGGCCCCCGCACCACGACCCCGGTCAGTCCCGACGACAGCGCCGCCGAGGCCAGCGCGGCGTCGAGCGTGGCGCCCTCCGGCGCGAGGGCGTGCCCGACCGGCCAGTCCTCGCCGACCGGCCGCAGGTCGTTGATCCCGTCGGCCGCGCCCAGGGCGGTGACCAGTGCCGGCCCGGCGCCCGGCGGCGAGACCTCGACCAACTCGTGGCGCAGCACCCGGTCGGTCCCGGCGGGGGCGAGCGCGCCGGTCGCGATCGGCGCCGCGCATCCGGGCTCCAGGGTCGCCGCGGAACCGTCGCCGGCCCGCCGCGCGGCCCCGGTCAGCCGCCAGGCGCCGGGCCCGGCCAGCGCGTACCCGTCCATCGCCGACACCCGCCCGCGCGGCATCGGATCGGCCGCGACCAGCGGCGCCGCCAGCACCGCGCCCACGGCGTCGAGCAGCGCCAGCCGGGCCGCCGGCACGGCATCCAGGCCCGCGGCCAGGACCGGGCCGACGTGCGCGAGCGCCACCGGCCCACGCCCGGCGAGGTCGGCCCACGTGTCGACGTCGAGTGCCTGGGCGCCGACGGGCACGTGGACGAACCCCGTGGCGACGGTATCGTCGTCGTCATACAGGGCGCGCACCGCTCGTCCGGCCGTGCCGACCGTGGCCTCGAGTCGCGCCAGGCGCGCGGCGAGCGCGCGGCGGTCCCACGCGGCCAGGAGGTACTGCTCGTGACCGGCGGCGTCCACGCCGAGCGCGGCCGCCGCGCCCGACGTGCGCACGGCGTCGACGAGCGCGCGGAGGGTGCCGGCGTCGAGTTCGGGAAGGTCACAGGCCACGACGACGACGACGTCGACACCGTCCGGAAGGCACGCCAGTCCCGCGGCGATTCCCGCGACCGGTCCGGAATGGGGCGGGTCCTCGCGGGCGTCACCACCCGGTCCCACCGTGATGGCCGGCCCCGCGACGGCCCGGGCGGCGCCGAGCACGGTCTCGACCATCGGCCGACCGGCCACCGGGAGCCGGGCCTTGTCCACCCCGCCGAGCCGGCTGCCCCGGCCGCCGGTGAGGATGATCGCGCCGACGGTGCCCCTCACTGCAGGCTCTCCTGTCGCCGTTCTTCCGGGGTGGCCAGGCGATCGCGCAGAAAGTCGTCGACGAGTCGCTCGACATCCGTCTCGGTGAACGGGCGCAGGCCGATGATGCGGGCCAGCACCACGGGGCCGGCGAGTTGAGCCACGGCGAGGTCGCGGTCGCCGGGGGTGAGCGTGCCGTCGGCCTCCGCGGCGGAGAGGACCTCGTGGAGGGGCGCGGCGTAGGACTCGACCACGCTGCGGCGCAGCTCGCCCACCTCGTCGTCGTCGGAGGCACCGCGCCCCATGGCGAGCCAGCCGAGCATCGACTGCTGCATGGGCACGGTCTGGATGAGCCGGGTCAGGGCGGCGCACAGGTGGACCAGCTGCCCGCGCACCGACAGGTCCGCCGGCGGCGGCTCCGGGGTGGGTAGCAGGCGCCGGAACGCCGCGGCGATGAGCGAGTCCGTCGAGGGGAAGTTGCGGTACAGCGTGGTCCGCGCCACGCCCGACAGGCGCGTGACCGCCTCCACCGTCACCGCCGCCGCGCCCCCGGAGACGAGGAGGTCCGCGGCGGCGTCCAGTAACTTGCCGCGCGAGCGGGCGCGGCGAGGATCGATGGGCGAGGGCATGGTGTCCATTGTGGCCCGCCGCGTCGGTCGGCTCGTGCGTTACGGTGTCCGGAAGGAAGCGATACCGTTGGTAGCGTTTCTCGCGATGACCCCGGGAGGGCCCGTGCTCGAACTGTCCGCAGGACGGCGGCGTTGGCTGCTGTTCGTCAGCCTGGTCGCGGTCTCGATCGTCGTGGCCACGATGTCCGCGCTCTACACCTCGCTGCCCGACATCGCGGTGGCGATCGGCGCCACCCAGGCCGAGCTCACCTGGATCGTCGACTCCTACACGCTCGCCCTGGCCGCACTCGTTCTCACCGCCGGCGCCCTCGGCGACCGATTCGGGCGCCGCGCCACCCTCATCGCGGGGCTCGCCCTGTTCACGGTCTCCTCCGCGCTGCCACTCCTGCTCGACTCGCCCACCTGGCTCATCGTCCTGCGCGGCGTCGCCGGGCTGGGCGCCGCGTTCGTCATGCCGTCCACGTTGTCGCTGCTCACGGCCAGTTTCCCGCCCGAGCAGCGCGGGATGGCCGTCGGCATGTGGGCGGGCTTCGCCGGGATCGGCGGCATCGTGGGTCTCGTCGGCTCCGGGCTGATGCTGCAGGTGTGGTCCTGGAAGTCGATCTTCCTCGTCTATTCCGTGATCGGCCTCCTGGTGTTGCTCGCCGCGTTCACGATCGGGGAGTCCGTCGCGGCCAGGCACGGCCGGCCCGACGTCGCGGGCGCGATCTTCTCGGCCCTGGCCGTGGGCGGTGTGGTCTTCTGGCTCATCGAGGGCGCGCAGACCGGCTTCGGCGAGCCCTTCGTCGTGGTGGCCCTCGTCGTGGCCGTGGTGAGCCTCGTCGCGTTCATCGGCGTCGAGCTGCGCGCCTCGGACCCGCTCCTCGACGTGCGCTATTTCCGGCGCCGCGGCTTCTCCACCGGGTCGGTCTCGGTGGCGCTGCAGTTCCTGGTGATCTTCGGGTTCTTCCTGCTCATCGTTCAGTTCCTCCAGCTGGTACAGGGCTACGACGCGCTCGGCGCCTCGATGGCCCTGGCGCCCATGGTGGTGCCCGTGATGGTGCTGTCGGTCATCGCGCCCAGGATCACCGACGTCGTGGGTTTGCGCGTGGTGTCCGTGGTGGGTGTCGGCGGGATCGCCGTGGGCATGCTCCTGCTCTCGAGGCTCACCGTGGACTCCGGGTACTGGGATGTCCTGTGGCCGCTGTGCATCGCCGCAGCCGGGCTCGGGCTGTCCACCGCGCCCGCGACCTCGGCCATCGTCTCGGACATCCCCGCTGACGAGCAGGGTGTCGCGGCGGCCGTGAACGACGCGATGCGGGAGATCGGCGCGGCGATCGGCATCGCGATCGGCGGCAGCATTCTCGCCGGGCGGTATGCCTCCGACATCGTGGAGGTGCTGCCCGGCGTGCCCGAGGCGGGCCGGCCGGCGGTGGAGGGCTCGTTCGCCGGGGCCATCGAGTTCGGCAACGCAGCCGGGCCCGCCGCCCGGCCGATCGTGGACGCCGCCGCGGAGATCTTCGCCGCCGGCATCTCCGATTCGCTGGTCGCGCTGGGGCTGGTCGCGGCGGGGGCGGCGGTCCTGCTGCTGTTCGTGGCCCCGGGCCGCGGTTACGTGCCGCAGGGTGACGTGCGGCGGGCCGGTGTCGACGCGGCGGCTGGTTCCGCGTCGGATCAGTTGTAGTTCGCGTTGTTGGAGGTCGGGTTCTCGATGGTGATCGGCGTCGTGAGTAGCGGCCTCACGACGCCCGGCGGGTGCAGGTCAGAGAGATGCGGAGGTCGTCAGTCGTGGATGCGCTCGGGGTGGGCGTAGACGGTCGCCCGGTCGTCGCGGCTGAAGCCGGCGAGCGTCACGCGCGCGTCGACCGCGAGATCCACCGCGAGCGACGAGGGCGCGCTGACCGCGGACAGTACGGGAATCCCCGCCATCGACGCCTTCTGTACGAGTTCGAACGACGCCCGGCCGGACACCTGGAGGACGGTGTCGCCGAGCGGGAGTCGATCCTCTCGGAGGGCCCAGCCGACCACCTTGTCGACCGCGTTGTGTCGACCCACATCCTCGCGTAGGCAGAGCAGCTCCCCGTCCGGGGTGAACAGTCCGGCCGCGTGTACCCCGCCGGTCCTGTCGAAGACACGCTGGTGCTCGCGGAGCCGCCGGGGCAGGGACAACAGAACCTCGGCCGCGACGAGCGGCTCGACCGGGCCGAGAGGAAAGTGCGTGGTGCGGCGGACCTCGTCGATCGAGTCCACGCCGCAGACCCCGCACGCGCTGGTCATGGTGGTGGTTCGCGCCGGCCTGGGCTCGGGGACGTCGGGCGAGACGGTCAGCGAGAGCGTGTTGTAGTCCTGCTCGGAGCGCCCGCTGACGGTGGTGCAGTACTGGATCGTGGGCAGGTGCTCGCGATCCCAGATGGCGCCCTCGGAGACCAGGAGGCCGGCGGCCAGATCCATGTCGTCGCCCGGGGTCCGCATCGTGACGACGAAGGGCGCACCGCCGACACGGATCTCGAGCGGCTCCTCGACAGCGAGGGTCGCCACCTCTCGCCTGGTGTCAGCCCCGGCGATGATCCTCAGCGCGGGGTGACGAGTCGTCCGCCGTCCCATAGTCGGCCAGCCTAGCCGTCACCGCCGACCCCTTTCCCAGGTATAGCGCCGTGAGGGCCACCGCGACCAGCCAGATCAGCGGATACACGTTGGTGATCGTGGAGAAGACCACCGACGGGATATCGCCGCCGAGCATGAACAGGCCCATCCCCACCCAGCGGTCGTCGGGGAAGTTGGTGTCCGGGAAACTCTGGACCCAGTTGGCTCCCGCCGCCCACACCAGCGGCGGCAGGAGCCACACGTACCAGCGACCGGCCGAGATCGCGTAGTGCAGCGTCAAGACGAGCAGCGGGACAAGCCAGACCCAGTGGTGACCCCAGGTGAAGGGCGAGACCATGGTCATGGTCATCCCCGCCAGCGTCAGCCCGAGGAGTTGATGCCCGGCGCGATGCGCCAACGCCGCGACCGTCAGGCCGACGACCGCCACGAGAACGGCGCCGATCAACCAGACCCAGGTGGGGGCCATCTCCAGCCCGGCGAGACGGGCGATGGCCCCGCGCACAGACTGGTTGGCGACCAGGCAGTCCTGCCCTATCCGTTGTGAATCGAGCAGGGTCCCCGACCAGTATCGGATGGCATCACGGGGGATGACCAGAAATCCGAGCGCCACGGTGCCGAGGAACGTGAGCCCGGAGACCGCGGCCATCCGCCACCGGCCGGTGAGCACCCAGTGAGACCAGAAGAACGCCGGGGTGAGCTTGATGCCGGCGGCGATCCCCGAGCCGATGCCCGCCCAGCGGCGACCGGACCGCGAGGCGAGCTGGTCCGCCAGCACCAGCACCAGGAGCAGGACGTTGATCTGGCCGAGCCACACGGTGGTGCGCACCGGCTCCAGCGAGAGCGAGATCAGGGTCAGGCACACCGCGACCTGCACGGTCACGCGGTCGGACCGGTAGCCCAGGGTGCGCAGGCACATGCGGATCGCGAGATAGAGGAGCCCCACCGTCAATGCGGTCCAGCCGGCTTCCATCAGGCCGGGCGTGACCTGGGTCAGCGGGGTGAACAGCAGGGCCGAGAACGGCGGATACGTGAACGGCATCGGGGCGTAGAACCGCCCCGAGTCGGCGCCGGTCAGCAGCCCCTCGTACAGCGGGATCGCCCCGAGGACCGCCTGCCCGCCCCACCGGTAGACGTTGACATCGAGCAGGTTGCCGTAGATGCCCCACCACGGCGTCCGTTCATCCGGGAAGCGAAGCACCATGAAGACCGAGGACAGCGCCAGGATCGCCAGCGGCCCCCGGAGCCACACGGTGGTGGGTAACGAGCGCATCGGGGCTGAGCTTAGACCCGGACGGGCAGCGGTTCGCGAGAATGCGGAGAGAATAATGAGGCCGTCACCGCCGGGGAGCCCGCGCTGATGCGCGTGGCGGCGGCGTGACGGCCTCATCGGGGCCGGACGGTGTAGGTCCGGCCCCCCTCCCGGGCCGGGGCCCGGGACTCAGATATAGATGGCCGGGTCGATATAGAACTGCGCCTCGCGCAGCTCCTCCTTGGTCGACCTGGCGGGCTTGGCGACGCCCGGGATGCCCACGACGATCGAGTCGGCGGGGGCGTCCTTGACCACCACGGCGTTGGCTCCGACCGACGAGTCCGCGCCGATCTCGACCGGCCCCAGGATCTTGGCCCCGGCGCCGACGGTCACGCGGTCCCCCAGCGTGGGATGCCGCTTGACCTGCTTGAGCGAGACGCCTCCGAGGGTGACCCCGTGGTAGATCATGCAGTCGTCGCCGATCTCCGCGGTCTCACCGATCACGACGCCCATGCCGTGGTCGATGAAGAACCGCCGGCCGATCACCGCGCCGGGATGGATCTCGATCCCGGTGAGGAAGCGGGCGAACTGCGACAGGACACGCGCGGCGGTGCGGCCGGCCCCGCCGGAGTGCCACATGCGGTGGGACAGGCGGTGGATCCAGATGGCGTGCAGGCCGGAGTAGACGACGGCGTTCTCGACGTCACCCCGGGCTGCCGGGTCGTGTGCACGCGCCGCGGTGAGGTCCTCACGCAGAGTGCGCAAGAGCCCCACCGGGCGATCGGAGGAACCCGACATCAGTCGCGGTAGTCCTCGAAGAGCATCGTCGAGACATAGCGCTCGCCGTAGTCACACACGATCACGACGATGGTCTTGCCCGCGTTCTCGGGGCGCTTGGCCACCTCGAGCGCGGCCCACACGTTGGCACCCGACGAGATGCCGGCAAGGATGCCCTCCTCCTTGCCGAGGCGCCTGGCAACCTCCAACGAGTCCTCGAGAGTGGCGTCGATGACCTCGTCGTATACCTCGCGGTCGAGGATCTCCGGCACGAAGTTGGCGCCCAGTCCCTGGATCTTGTGTGGGCCGGCCTTGCCCTCGGTGAGCAGCGGAGAGTCCTTGGGCTCCACGGCGACGATCTGGATGTCCGACTTCTGAGACTTCAGGTAGTTGCCGGCGCCCGAGATGGTGCCGCCGGTGCCGATACCCGCGACGAACAGGTCGATCTCACCGGCGGTGTCCTCCCAGATCTCCGGGCCCGTGGTGCGACGGTGCACGTCGACGTTGGCCGGGTTGGCGAACTGGCGGGCGAGGACGGCGTTCTCGCGGCTGTCGGCGACTTCTTGGGCCTTGGCGACGGCGCCCTTCATGCCTTCGGAACCCGGGGTGAGGATGAGCTCGGCACCGTACGCGCGCATGATGGCGCGGCGCTCGACGGACATGGTGTCCGGCATTACGATGACGGCCTTGTAGCCGCGGGCGGCCGCGACCATGGACAGGGCGATACCGGTGTTGCCGGAGGTGCCCTCGACGATCGTGCCGCCGGGCTTGAGGCCGCCGGAGGCGACCGCGTCGTCGATGATGGCCGCGCCGATGCGGTCCTTGACGCTGCTGGCGGGGTTCGCGGACTCGAGCTTGGCCAGCACCGTGGCCTGGATGCCCTCGGTCAGGGAGTTGAGACGGACCAGCGGGGTACGGCCGATGGTCTCGGTGATGTCGGAGTAGATCTGCGCCATGATGTGTTCCGTTCTGCAGAGAATGAACCGATCTGTCTATTGCGTAGTCTACGTGATGCGACGACAAGGCACGAGGGTGCGATCGGGAAAACCCGACAGATTGCCACAGGTGCGGTGTCCGGTCGATAATCGACTGCGCTCCATTTCGACGTCGTCCGAAAGGCCGCAACCGGCATGCGCGAGATCACCGTCCCCACCCAGCGAACCTTCACCGGTTCCGACCTTATCCCGGTGGTGGCGCGCGGACGCGCCGCCACGGACCCACGGGCCGTCCCGTTCGAGTATCACGACGGCGACCAGTGGCGATCCGTTTCCAACGCGGAGCTCGTCGCCCGTGTGGACCGCATCGCGGCCGGACTCGTCGCCTCCGGTGTCGAACCCGGTGACCGGGTCGCGCTCATGGCCGGGACCCGCCTCGAATGGGTGCTCGTCGACCTGGCTGTCTGGACCGCCGGCGCCATCACCGTGCCGATCTACCCCTCGTCCTCGGCCGGGCAGCTCGAGTGGATCCTCACCGATTCCGAGGCGAAGGTGCTCGTGGCCGAAACCGACGCCCACGTCGTCGTCGTCGGCGATTCCGACGTCCCTGCCACCTGCACCCGTGTCCTCTACCTCGACGACGGCGGGCTCGAGGCCCTCGAGGCCGACGGCGATTCGATCGCACCCGAGACCCTCGAGGCCTCGTTGGCCACCCTCGACCCCGACGCCCCCGCGTCGATCATCTACACCTCCGGCACCACCGGACGGCCCAAGGGCTGCGTGATCACCCACCGCAACCTCCTGTCGGAGTGCCACGCGTTGCTCGACCACCCCATCGGCTCGATGGCGCAGCACGGCAAGAAGACGCTCATGTTCCTGCCGCTCGCCCACGTGCTCGCCCGCGCCGTGACCTACACCGTGTTCCTGGGCGAGGCCACCGTCGGGTTCTGGGATGACACCTCGACCATCCTGCCGCGCTTCGCCGACTTCCGGCCGCACATGATTCTCGGTGTCCCGCGCGTATTCGAGAAAGTTCGCGACGGGATCGCCGCCAAGGCCGGTTCGAAGGGCCGACTGCAGGAGGAGATCTTCGGTCGCGCGGAGGCGATCGCCATCGAGGCCAGCGAGCTGCGCGGCGGCGACGGTCTGGGCGACGCCCGCCGACCCTCGCTTGTGCACACCATTCAGTACAAGGCTCTCGACGTGGCGGTCTACAAGGCCGTCCGTGAGGCGCTCGGGGGCCGGTGCGAGTACGCCATCTCCGGAGGCGGCGCCCTGCCGGACCGGATCTCGCACTTCTTCCGCGGACTCGGCGTCCCGATCTACGAGGGCTACGGCCTCACCGAGAGCACCGCCGCCGCCACCGTGAACGGGCCCGGCTGCCAGCGCATCGGCACCGTCGGTCGGCCGGTCGCCGGCACCAGCGTCCGGATCACCGACAGCGGACAGGTGGAACTGGCCGGGCCGCTGATCTTCGACCACTACTGGAACAACCAGAAGGCCACCGAGGAAGCCCTCCGTGACGGCTGGTTCGGCACCGGGGACCTCGGATCGCTCGACGAGGACGGCTACCTGACGATCACCGGCCGCGCCAAGGAGATCATCGTCACCGCGGGCGGGAAGAACGTCGCACCGGGCCCGATCGAGGACGGGATCCGGGCGCACCGCCTGGTCGGTCACGCCGTCGTGATCGGCGAGGCCCGTAAGTTCGTGTCCGCACTGATCACGGTTGACGAGGACGAGCTCGAGGCCTGGGCCGCGGAGAACGGACACGTCGGCAAGCCGGCCGAGGACCTGGTGGCCGACCCTGCACTGCAGGCCGAGATCCAGTTCGCCGTGGACGACGCCAACCGGCAGGTCTCGCAGGCCGAGGGCGTCAAGAAGTTCACCGTCCTGCACCGGGACTTCACCGAGGAGTCGGGGGAGCTGACCGCGACCCTGAAGGTCAAGCGGCACGTGGTGGCCGAGCGCTACGCCGAGCAGATCGAGGGCATGTACGCCTGATCGGACCAAAGCGAGAGCGCCCGGGCCCTGGGAAGGGTCCGGGCGCTCCGGCGTTCGGGGGTCCTACGTGGTGTAGAGGTTCTCGATATCGCCCGCGAACCGCTCGTGCACGACGTTGCGCTTGAGCTTCAGCGTCGGGGTGAGCTCGCCGCTCTCGACCGAGAACTCGGCAGCGAGGATCTTGAACTTGCGGATGGACTCGGCGCGGGAGACGGACTTGTTGGCCCTGTCCACGGCGTCCTGCACGGCGCCCACGAGGTCGCCGTCCTGGATCAGATCGGACACCGAGCCGGTCTTGCCGTGCTTCTCGGCCCAGCCCGGGAAGGTCTCCGGGTCGATGGTGACGAGGGCCGCGATGTAGCTGCGGTTGTCGCCCACGACGACGGCCTGGCTGATCAGCGGATCGGAGGAGAGCAGATCCTCGAGTTGCGACGGCGAGACGTTCTTGCCGCCGGCGGTGACGATCAGGTCCTTCTTCCGACCGGTGATGGACAGGTAGCCGTCCGGGTCGAGCTCGCCGATGTCGCCGGTGTGGTACCAGTCTCCGGTCCACGCGTCCTCGTTGGCCTGCGGGTTCTGCCAGTAGCCCTTGAACAGGGTCTTGGCCTTGGCCAGGACTTCGCCGTCCTCGGCGATCTGGATGGTCACGCCCGGGATCGGCTTGCCGACGGTGCCGATCTTGGCCGCGTTGATCGGGTTGACGGTGAGCACGCCCGAGGACTCGGTGAGGCCGTAGCCCTCGAGAAGGTCGAAGCCCGCACCGCGGTAGAAGTGGCCGAGGCGGGCGCCCAGGGGACCGCCGCCGGAGATGATGCGGTTGCACTCGCCGCCGAGGGCCTCGTGCAGCTTCGAGTACACGAGCTTGGCGAACAGCTTCTGCTTGAGCGCCAGGCCGGTCGACGGCTTGCCGCCGTTCTCGAGGGCCATGGAGTAGTCGATCGCGGTCTGGACAGCAGCCTTGAAGATCTTGGCCTTGGCGCCGCCCGCGGTCTCGGCCTTGGCGGCGGCGGAGTTGTAGACCTTCTCGAGCACGCGCGGGACCGAGACCAGAAACGTCGGGTGGATCTCGGCCAGGCGCTCGACGACCTTGGTCGTGTCGGGCTCGTGGGCCACGGCGACGCGCTTGTAGAAGCAGGCCACCTCGAGGATGCGGGCCAGCACGTGGGCGAGCGGGAGGAAGATCAGGGTGCGGCTGTTGGGGACGAACGCGTCCTGCAGGCGCTCCTCGACGGAGACGACGACGCCACCGAACCCGCCGTGCACGATCTCGCAGCCCTTGGGGTTGCCGGTGGTGCCGGAGGTGTAGATGATCGCGCAGGTGTCCTCGTGGCCCGTGGACAACGAGGCCGTTTCGAGCTCCTCGTCCGAGACGCCGGCCCCGGCCTCGCTGAGCTGGGCGATCAGGTCGTTCTCGATGACGAGGATGTCGCCCTTCCAGTCGGTCTCCGCGGTGAGCACCTCGCGAAGTTCGAGGTCCTCGACCACGGCGAGCGAGACGCCGGCGTCGGTGAGGATCCAGTTGCACTGGGCGGACGAGGAGGTCTCGTAGATCGGGACGGTGACGGCACCGACGGCCCACGCGGCCCAGGCGATGAGCGACCACTCGTAGCGGGTGTGGCTCATGATGGCGAGGCGATCACCGGTCTTGACGCCCTTGGCGATGAGGCCCTTGGCGACGCCCTTGACCTCCTCCAGGTACTGGGCGCAGGTGACCTCCTTCCAGTCACTGCCGACCAGCCGCAGCACGGCGACGTCGTTCGGTGCCTCCGCGGCGTTCGTGAACACGATTCGGCCGAGGTTCTGATCGGGGAAGGGCTTGGCGGGGGGCGGGCTGGCGAACTCGGTCGTCATCGCGATCCTTTAGGTCTTTGTGGCCTGTGTCACTGGCAAGTGTAGAGGTCCGCTCACGATCTGTGTCGAGCACGGTCTATCGGAAACCTTTTATGAGGCGCGCATCATGTTGTTGTGACGACGGTTACACTGGCGACATGTCCGCAGGTGCACGGCCCGCGGCCGCCACGATGGTGGCCCGGTCATGGGAGCGAAGCAGGCGACTGGGGATCGATCCGGAGCGCTCGGACCCGGTGGTCGACCTCCAGGGCGCCGCGCTGTCCGCGCATCGGGACGGCAACCGGATGTCGGCGGTGCTCCCGATCGTCGAGAAGGTCCTGGTCTCGGGGGTCGTGGACAGCGGCCATCTCGTGGCCGTGGCGGACGCCGACGGGCGCCTGCTGTGGCTGTACGGCAATCGGGGCGTCCGGACGAGAGCCGAACGCATGGCCTTCGTGCCCGGGGCCCTGTGGAGCGACGAGGTCGTGGGTGCGAACGCGCCCGGCCTGGCGCTTCGTCACGATGTCCCGGTGCGGGTCCGGGGTGAGGAGCACTACCTGGCACCCGCCCATTCGTGGAGTTGTTCGGCGGCGCCGGTGCACGACCCGATCACCGGCCGGGTGATCGGCGGCATCGATGTCACGGGCCGGGATTCCGCGGCGTCGGACGAGATGTTGGCCCTCGTCAGGGCGACCGTGCTGCTCGTCGAGTCGGAGCTGCGGGCCGCGATGTCGGGATCGTCGACGTGGACTGGGCGTACGTCCGGATCGTCGCGTCGCCTGTCCGTGCTGGGCACCCACCGGCCCGCGCTGGAGGGCCACGGGCCCGTCACCGGCCGCCACGCCGAGATCCTGCTGCTGCTGGCCGCATACCCCGAGGGATTGTCCGGTGGGGCGCTCGCGGAACTGCTCGCGGAGGGCAGGTTGGACGAGGTGAGTGTCCGCGCGGAACTGTCCCGGCTGCGTCGCGTGCTGGGTCCGGCGTCGATCGACTCGCGGCCGTACCGGCTCGACCCGGGGCTGCTCGGAACCGATGCCCATGAGGTCGAGGACCTGCTGGGGCGCGACGTCTCGGCCGCGGTGGCCGCCTACCGCGGACCCCTGCTCCCGGCCTCGGATGCGCCCGGGGTGGTGGAGCTGCGCGAGGGGCTGCACGCCCGGGTGCGGGCGGCGGTGCTCGCGGCCGGGTCGACGGAGGATCTGAGGGACTGGGTGGCCGGGCCGGGTCGCGACGATCCGGAGGCGTGGCGGGCCCTCTCCGTCGCGCCGGGGACGCCCCCGGCGAGCAGGTCGGCGGCGGCGTCGATGACCCGCGTTCTGGACGGGCGTCTGGGAGCGTGATGCGCGGGCGGCCCACGGGGCCTTGCTCGGCGCGATCCGGCGCCGGACCCGTCCGACCGGGCAGGTGCGACGGCGCCGCTCGGACGGTTGGGGCGCTCTGACCAGACGGGAGTCGTCGTAGGCCCGTTTCCGCACCTCGTTCGGCTGCGCATAGTGAGCCATGTCACACACACTGCCGCCGTCGCTCGACGGGGGCCCGCCGAGCAGGAGGCGCACATGGCGATCGAACTGAATCAGATCTGGGACATGCCGATCAAGGAGTTCCACCCCCTCCCCAAAGCACTGCTGGGCGTCGGGGCGCATGACATCCTCGGCGTGGAGGCCAAGAAGCTGGGCATGACCCGCGTGCTCATCATGACCACGGGCCTTCGCGGCTCGGGGATCATCGAGGAGCTCAAGGGAAAGATCGAGTACCAGGGCCTCGACGTGGTGGTCTTCGACAAGGTGGAGTCCAACCCGAAGGACTACAACGTCATGGACGCCGCCGCGCTGTACAACTCGGAGAAGTGCGACGGCATCATCTCGGTCGGTGGCGGCTCCAGCCACGACGCCGCCAAGGGCGCTCGAGTGGTGATCGCACACGACGGTCGCAACATCAACGAGTTCCAGGGCTTCTCGAAGTCGACCAACTTCGAGAACCCACCGCATATCGCGGTGTCCACCACGGCCGGCACCGGGGCCGAGACCTCGTGGGCGTACGTGATCACGGACACCTCGGACATGGACAACCCGCACAAGTGGGTCGCGTTCGATGACGCGAGCCTCGTCTCACTGGCCATGGACGACCCGCTCCTCTACTACTCCTGCCCCCAGCACTTCACCGCCTACTGCGGGTTCGACGTCCTCGCGCACTGCTCGGAGCCGTACGTGTCCCGGCTCGACTTCGCCCCGTCGCTGGGCAACGCGCTCTACGCGACCAAGCTCGTCGCGGACAACCTCGCGACGGCGGTTTACGATCCCCGTAACCTCGAGGCTCGGACCGGGATGATGAACGCCCAGTACATCGCGACGCAGGCGTTCAACTCGGGCGGGCTGGGGATGGTCCATTCTCTGTCCCACGCGATCAGCGCGTTCTACGACACGCACCACGGACTGAACAACGCGATCGCCCTGCCGCGGGTATGGGAGTACAACCTGCCGGCGCGCTACAAGCGCTACGCCGAGCTCGCGCCGCAGATGGGCGTGGACACGCGGAACATGAGCACCGTCCAGGCCGCCGACGCGGCGGTCGAGGCCGCGATCCGGCTCGCCAAGGACGTCGGCATCCCCGACAACTTCAGCCAGATCACCCCGGGTCTGTACGCGAAGAACCAGATGGGCACCGGCAAGTACGAGAACAAGGGCACGGTGATCGACACCTCGGCCGAGAGCGTCCGCAGGATCGCCGAGCACATGATGGAAGACGCGTGCACGCCCGGCAACCCGCGCGAGTCCACGGTCGAGTCGCTGATCCCGATGGTCGAGCACGCGATGACCGGCTCGTACTGACGCGGCCGGTACTCACGCGACCGGCACGGACGCACGAACCTCCCGGGGCGGGCGAGCGCAGACCCCCGCCCGCCCCGGTGAGCCCACACCCCACCAAGGCCGCACGGCCACCTGAAAGGACCCGTCAATGGACGTCACGAAGGTTCCCGAGGTCGACGAGGCGGGCCCCTCGGAGACCGTGATCGAGGTCGAGGCGCTGGAGGCGGCCCTCCGCGAGACCGGGTACATCATCGATCGCGAACTCGCGACGGTCGTGCACCTGGCGACCGTACTGGACCGGCCGCTGCTGCTGGAGGGTCCTGCCGGCGTGGGCAAGACCGAACTGGCCAAGTCACTGGCCGCCGCGTTCGGTCGCAGACTGGTCCGATTGCAGTGCTACGAGGGGCTCGACGACTCCCGCGCCCTGTACGAGTGGGACTACGCCAAGCAGCTGCTCCACGTCCAGATGCTGCGGGACCGGATCACCGGTGAGCTCGAGGGGTACGAGGACCTCGCGGCCGCGTCCGCCGCACTGGCGGGCATGGACGTGGGGATCCACGGCGAGGACTTCCTGGTCTCCCGGCCGCTGTTGGAGGCGATCACCTCCGAGGACCCGGTGGTCCTGCTCATCGACGAGATCGACCGGACCGAGGAGTCGCTCGAGGCGATGCTCCTCGAGGTGCTGGCGGAGAAGCAGGTGACGATCCCCGAACTCGGCACCTTCCGCGCGCGGACCATGCCCTGGGTGATCCTCACCTCGAACGACACACGCGAGCTCTCCGGCGCTCTGAAGCGTCGCTGCCTCCACTTCCACGTGGACTTCCCGGACACCGCGCGCGAGACGGAGATCGTCCGGTCCAGGGCCCCGGAGGTCCCCGCGTCCGTGGCGGCCGCGGTCGTGGAGAAGGCACGCCGACTGCGCGGCCTGCCGCTGCGCAAGGCGCCGTCGATCTCCGAGGTGGTGGACGCGGCCCGCGTGGCGTCGATACTCGGTGAGGACCGTCCGGAGCTGGGCGGTGCCCTCGTCGCGGCACTGCTGAAGTACCGATCCGACGCCGACCTCGCGCGTGAGGACCTCGGTGTCGGGGATGACCGCCTGGCAGAGCACCGACGCGACATGCGGGCCGCCGCCGACACGACCGGGGCGTCGACCTCCGCCGTGTTCGGCGCCGGGCGCGCCCACAGTGCGTCCGGCCGGTCAGCCGGGCCCCGGTGATGTCCACCCCGGTCTCGCCCTCCTACGTCCTCGACATCGTCGCGGTGACGTTCGGTCGACTCCTGCGGGAGCGCCGGGTGGAGATCTCGCCCGCCGAGGTGCTGGAGGTGCGGGCGGTCCTCGACGTGGTCGGGACCACCGACCGCGGCGTCCTGCGGTCGGCGCTGCGGTCCGTGGCGGTCAAGTACCAGCGGGAGAACCCGGGCTTCGACCGGGCGTTCGACCACTTCTTCGCCGGGGTCGACGCGGCCCGGACCGACGACGACGGCGAAGGACCCGGCGCCGCCGGACAGGTGGGGCGGCTGCCCGACGAGCTCGAACTGTCCGCGGACGACCCCTCGTCGTTCGCCCCCTCGGATCTGGACCCCGCGGAGATTGGCGACCTGGTCGAGGGGGAGGAGACGGCGAGGCGGGACGAGAGCATGCACTACGACGACTCGGATTTCTCCACCGCGACGGGCCAGGAGGAGTTCGCCGTCCAGGAGGGTGCCGACCGCTGGGAGTCCTCGGTCACGTACGAGATCGAGGTCGACCGTGCCTCGTCCGATCGGGCCGGCGAGATGGGGTCCTCGGCGATCTCGGTGTCGGGCGACGGAGCGCTGGAGTGGTCGGACGCGCTCGACATCCTCCGAACTCTCGACGGCTACGACGCGCGCCGGGTGTACTCGGAGCACGGTGCGGACGCCGGGGAGCTGACCACCGAACAGATGGGCATGTTCGTCGACGCGGTCGTCGCGTTCCTGGAGAGCGTCTCGGACGCCTCCGGCGACGGGCGCCCGGACGATCCGGAGGCCTCGCGCGCGCAGGACCGGGCGGGCCTCGGCGATCTGGAGCGGGCGAGTCACGAGGTGATGCGTCGGATCCGCGGTGCCCCCCGGCGGCGGTCGCGGGCGTTCGCCCACGGGGGGTTGGACTCCCGTGCGACGTTGCGCAGGGCGTGGGCGACGGACGGCGAGGCGTTCACGATCATGAACCGGTCACGGGTGCCCGGGCCGCTGAAGCTGGTCATCCTCGTCGACGTGTCGCTGTCCGTCCGACCCGTCACCGGCTTCGTGCTGCGTCTGGCGCAGAGTCTGCACCGGAAGGTGAACCGGTGCTCGGTCGTCGCCTTTGTCGACCGGCCCGTGGACGTCACCGATCGACTGCTGTCCTCGTCCGGCGACGACGCGCTGACCACCGTGCTGGCCGCGCCGGGGCTGGATCTCGAGGCGAGCAGCGACTACGGGCGGATGTTCACCGAGCTGCTCGATCGCCACGGCCATCTGGTGGACAAGCGAACCTCGGTGCTGGTCGTGGGGGACGGTCGCAGCAACGGACTCGACCCACGGACGGACCAGATGGCCGTTATCAGCCGGCGATCACATCGAGTCGCCTGGATAACCCCGGAGGCCAGGCGGTACTGGAACCAAGCCACCTGTGGCCTCGGATCATACGAACAGCACCTCGACGGGATCGTGACAGCCCGGGATCCCGCGGAACTGTCCGAACGGGCAGGTCTGTTGGGAAGTGCGCTCGGCTGAGTACCCGCCGGGCCTATCGTTGGCCCATGACCTCGGAGGCCCGCGTGGCGAAGTTCCACACGCCGGAGATCCTCTTCGGCTTCGGAGCTCTGCCCGAGGCGGCGACGGTCGCACTGGGACTGGGGGCACGTCGTCCACTTGTGGTGACCGATCCGGGACTGCAACGCACGCCGTGGCCTGACGTGGTGCTCGACGGGCTGCGGAGCCAAGGGGCGCGTCCGGTGGTGTGGTCGGACGTGTGCCCCAACCCCCGGGCGACGCAGGTGCTCAGCGGTGCCGAGACGTACCGCACCGCTGGGTGCGACGTGATCGTGGCGGTGGGCGGCGGCTCCGTCATCGACGCCGCCAAGGGGGTGGCGCTGGTCGTCTCCAACGGCGGGCACGTCCTCGAGTACGAGGGCGTCGACCGGGTCCGTCTGCCGCTGCCGCCGATAGTTGCCGTCTCGACGACCGCGGGCAGCGGCGCCGACGTCTCCCAGTTCTGCGTCATCAACGACGCGGACCGGGGGACCAAGGTGACCATCGCGAGCCGGTCCCTGGTCCCGGATGTCGCGGTCATCGACCCGGCCACCCACGCGACCGTTCCCGCCGACGCCAATGCGGCGGCCGCGATAGACGTGCTCTCGCACGGGGTGGAGGCTTATTTTTCGCGTGCCGCGGGCCCGCTGACCGATTCGCATGCCCTCCGTTCCGTCGCGTTGTGCGTGCACGCCCTCGACCGTCTGGCAGGAGGGGACGCACACAGTCGTGAGCAGCTGGAACAGATGGCGCTGGCCTCGCTCGAGGCTGGGATGGCGTTCAGCAACGCAGTGCTGGGCGCGGTCCATGCCATGAGTCACCCCGTTGGGGGACGGTACGACTCCACCCACGGACGGATCAACGGTGTGCTGCTGCCCCACGTGGTCCGGCACAACGGTGAGACGCTCACCCCGGGACGGGTCGAGGATCTCGTCCGGGCGGTCGGCATTCCCGCCAGCGCGCGGCCCACGATATCGGTGGACAGAATCGCGAACCGATTCCGGGACCTCGCCGACGGCATCGGTCTGCCGGGGGGCCTGGCCGATCTCGGGGTGCGGGCGGACGACATCCCGATCCTCACCGAGCACGCGATAGCTGACCTCTGTATGGCCACCAACCCGAGACCGGCCACCAGCCAGGACATCGACGGTCTCTACAGGGAGGCGTCATGACAGCCCCGGGGCCCGGTGCCGCGCCGAGGGACGAGGGGCCCACCGATCTGGACACCCTGCTGGGCCTGCGGTCGGTCAAGCGCAGCTTCTTCGACCAGTACCGCGAGGCCGAATCACGCCTTCGCAGGTCCATGCACGCGCTCGACCGGGTCTCCGGGGCGCTGGTGCGGACCGCTGAGGGGCCGGAGGCACTGGTGCGTTCGGTCCTGGGGGTCGCCTACGACCAGCTCGACTCGCACTGGGCACTCATGGCGATTCGAGACGGGCAGCTGCCCTCGGTCGAACCCCGTCATCTCATCATGGATCCAGGGGGACGGTTCGTGGCGTTCGAGGGCGGGGAGTTGTCTCCGGTGCCGGACGATGTTCCCAGCGACGTCGTCAACGCCCTCAATGCGGTACTGCGCGGGGGCGGTTCGGTGGAGCTCGCGGAGGTCAGCGGGCCGGACGCGGTGACGGTGCCGTTGGTACTCCACGGCGGCGTGATCGGGGGACTGGCGTCCTGGGGTCGAGCGGGCCGGCAGGCCGACGACATCGACTCCGTGGTCCTGAGGATCCTCGCCGCGCAGGCGGCGGTGGCGCTACAGAATTCCGTGCTGTTCCGGGACAAGGAGATGCTGCTCGCCCGGGCCGAGGAGGCATACGAGCAGGCCCGTGGTCACGTCGTGGAGCTGTCCCGCCGCAACTCCGAACTCGAGCTGGCGCAGCGGGAGCTCGACGCCGCGCACCGCCAACGGATCCTCGATGTCGAGCGTTCGAGGATGGCGCGGGAACTGCATGACAGCGTGTCCCAGCTCGTACTGGGGGCGGGCATGCATCTCCAGCTGGGGCTCGACGTCACCCCGCCCGACGAGGCACCCCGTCCGTTCCTCGACCAGGCGGCGCGGTTGACGGCCCAGGCCGTCGAGCAGTTGCGGTCGGTCATCTACGCACTGCGCACCATCGATGACGAGGACGGCCGACTGAGTCGCCTTATCGACGATCTGTGCAGGTTGCATGTGCCGTCGCACGTCGAGGCCGAGGTCGTCGTCGTTGGGGAGGAGGTCCCCACACCTCCCGAGGTCGAACACGAGATAGTCCGTATCGCGGGGGAGGCCCTGTCCAACGCGGCGAGGCACGCCGATGCGAGCCGGATGATCGTGACCGTGGAGTTCGGGGACGGGAATGTCGGTCTGACGGTGGAAGACGACGGAAAGGGACGCCCTGACGAGATGCGTCGCCTGCTCGAGCGGCCCCGGGTCGAGTCGCTGCACGGACACCACGGACTGGTGAACATGGCGGAGCGGACGGCGATGGTGGGCGGCCGGATCCGGATCACCGCGTCGGCCCTCGGCGGCGTGGCGATCGCGGTTGTCGTGCCCCACGTGCGTACCGAACCGGGGTCGACGGGAGCCGGGTCCCCGAGGCGGGGGGTGACGGGATGAGCACCGGGCCGATCAGTACCGTCCTCGTCGATGATCACGCCGTCTTGCGCGAGGGCGTCAGATTGATGCTCGAACGGGAGGCCGACATCACGGTGGTCGGCGAGGCGGCGACCGCGGATGACGCGCTGGGGGTGCTCCGCCGCACCCGGCCGGACGTCGCGGTGATCGACCTCAAGCTGGGCGCCGGGTCGGAACTCGACGGGCTCCGGCTGTGCGCGGCGGTCCGAGATCTGCTTCCCGACGTCGCGCCGCTGGTCCTCACCACGTTCCTCGACGAGGCGATCGTGGTACGCGCTGTCCGGGCCGGTGCCCGTGGGTACGTGGTGAAGAATGTGGACGTCACCGAGCTGGTCACCGCGATCCGGTCGGTGTCCGGGGGCCAGAGCGCCTTCGACCCCCGGACGGCCGCGATGGTCGTCGACACCCTCCGCGGCGGGGGTTCCACGCCCGAGATCCTGTCGGGTCGCGAGGTCGAGGTGCTCCGGCTCCTGGCCGAGGGTAAATCGAACAAGGAGATCGGAGTCGAGCTGTTCATCTCGGCCACCACGGCGAAGTTCCACATCAGCAACATCCTGCGCAAGCTCAAGGTCTCACGCCGCGCCGAGGCCGTGTATGTCGCGAGCCGGCAGGGTTTGCTCTGACCAAGGGGGCCGATCGCAGGGCGCGGCGGGGGCCAGGTCGATCACGAGCCATCCGCCGTGGTGCTCGTCGGTACGTGTTCGGATCGCGGCGCCACCCCGGTCGAGCGCGCGGACCCGGTCTCCGAGGTGTTCCAGCGCGGCGAGGTCGAAAGTCCGGACATGTCCGTACTGGGCGACGGCGACCTCCTCGAACGGGACGGCGATGACCAGACGCCTCCGGGCGAGCCGGAGCGACTCGCGGATGACATCCCACCCCGAGGTTTCGTCCAGGTGTTCCAGGACGTGGACCAGGTAGACGGTATCCGCCATCCCGGGTGCGAGCGGCGTGCCGCGGGCGTCCAGGCAGACCGTGGCCCGGGGAGCGTCCCCGTCGGGTGCGCAGGTCCGGAGCAGGCGGAGCACGGAGGGGTCCAGATCGCACGATATGGTCCGCACCCCCTCACGGGCCAACCGCAGGGACAGGAATCCAAAGCAGCACCCGATCTCCAGGGCACTGTCCCCGGCCTGCTCGCCGACCGCCCGGTCGTGGACGGGGGAGAACGGGCACGCCCCGCGGGCCAGTGCCGCGATCGAGGAGCGGTAGTAGGCGGACCAGCACTCCTGCCACGACCCGCTCCGGGAGGTGACGAGCGCGGTCACGGCCCGGTGGAATTCCTCGACGGTGCGCAGGACGCCCGTGTGGAGCAGGTCGCGCGCCATCGTGGGGATCACCGCCTCGCTGAGCTCGTCGTTGTCGAAGTCGTGCCCCAGGCACACCCGGTCGGCGTCCGCGTGGACGAGGAACGCGCCGAGTCGCCGGGCGGCGACGCCCGGGCCGCCCCGCGCCACGGAGATCTCCCTGGGGGCCCGGGGCGTCAGCATGGTGTCCATGCCCGCGGACGCTAGGTCGGCGCGGGCCGCACGGCGGGTCGAATCGACTGTGTTCCGGCAGGTCGACCGGGTACGGACCTGGCCGTTCGGACGGTCCGGCACGGCGGTCCGCGGCGTCGGCGTCAGATGCAACGTGCGTGCAACGTCCGGGGGAATAGTGTCGTGGCTCACAGTCGCCGACCGCAGGGGTCGGCGTCCCGAAGAACGCGAGAGGTGTCGACATGCCCGTCTTCTCCCAGCCCGGTTCCGCCGACGCGGTGATGTCCTACGAGAGCCGCTACGACCACTACATCGGCGGCGAGTGGGTCGCGCCGGTCAAGGGCGAGTACTTCGAGAACGTCGCCCCGCAGACCGGACAGGTCTTCTGCGAGGTCGGCCGCGGTACCGCGGAGGACATCGAGGCCGCGCTGGACGCGGCCTGGGCCGCTGCGCCGGCGTGGGGCGCGAGCTCCGCCACGGAGCGGTCGCTGGTCCTGCTCCGGATCGCCGATCGCATGGAGGAGAACCTCGAGAAGATCGCGCTCGCCGAGTCGTGGGACAACGGCAAGGCGATCCGCGAGTGCCTGGCGGCCGACATCCCGCTGGCGATCGACCACTTCCGCTACTTCGCCGGCGCGATCCGCGCCCAGGAGGGCGGCATCTCCGAGATCAACGGGGACACCGTCGCCTATCACTTCCAGGAGCCGCTCGGCGTGGTCGGCCAGATCATCCCGTGGAACTTCCCGATCCTCATGGCGGTCTGGAAGCTGGCCCCGGCCCTGGCCGCCGGCAACTGCGTGGTGCTCAAGCCGGCGGAGCAGACCCCGGCATCGATCCTGTTCCTGATGTCGGTCATCGGCGACCTGCTGCCGCCGGGCGTGATCAACGTGGTCAACGGCTTCGGCACCGAGGCCGGCAAGCCGCTCGCGTCCAACCCGCGCATCCGCAAGGTGGCCTTCACCGGCGAGACCACCACGGGCCGGCTGATCATGCAGTACGCGTCCGAGAACCTCATCCCGGTGACCCTCGAGCTCGGCGGCAAGAGCCCCAACATCTTCTTCGAGGACGTCATGGACGCCGACGACGACTTCCGTCAGTCCGCGCTCGAGGGCTTCGCGATGTTCGGCCTCAACCAGGGCGAGGTGTGTACGTGTCCCTCGCGCGCGCTGGTGCAGAAGTCGATCATCGATGACTTCACCGACCTCGCGATCGAGCGGGTCAGGCAGATCAAGACCGGAAATCCGCTCGACACCGAGACGATGATGGGCGCCCAGGCCTCGACCGACCAGCTCGAGAAGATCCTGTCCTACATCGACATCGGCAAGCAGGAGGGCGCCGACGTGCTCACCGGCGGCGGCCGCGCCGAGCTCGAGGGCGATCTCGCCGGCGGCTTCTACGTGGAGCCGACGGTCTTCCGCGGCCACAACAAGATGCGCCTGTTCCAGGAGGAGATCTTCGGCCCGGTGCTCTCCCTGAGCTCGTTCACCGACTTCGACGACGCCATGATGATCGCCAACGACACCCTCTACGGTCTCGGCGCCGGCGTGTGGTCGCGCAACGGCACCACCGCCTACCGGGCCGGCCGCACCATCCAGGCCGGCCGGGTGTGGACCAACACCTATCACCAGTACCCGGCCCACGCGGCGTTCGGCGGCTACAAGCAGTCCGGCATCGGGCGCGAGAACCACCGGATGATGCTCGACCACTACCAGCAGACCAAGTGCCTGCTCGTGGGCTACTCGGGCAAGCCCCAGGGCTTCTTCTGATCCAGCGCTTCTTCTGAGAGGAGACCGGTCATGGACGACGTCTGCGGATTGCCCTCGGGAGGGAGCGTGTCGATCGCGGCGCGGGCCCTCCCGCCCGAGGGGGCGCCGGCCGCGCTGCCGGCGCGCGTCGTGGTCACCGAGCCGGCCGCGCAGCTGATCCGCGAGCTGGTCGAGCGCCACGGGCCGGTGATGTTCCACCAGTCCGGCGGGTGCTGCGACGGTTCGGCGCCCATGTGCTACCCGGACGGGGAGTTCCGCGTGGGGCAGCGGGATGTCCTCGTGGGGGAGGTGGACCTGGCGCAGGGCGCCCGGGACGTACCGGCGGACGACGACGACGAGGCGCGCCTGAACTCGTCGTCGTCGACCCGGGTGCGCGTCTGGATCTCGGGCCCACAGTTCGACACCTGGAAGCACACGCAACTGGTGTTGGACGCGGTCCCGGGCAGGGGCTCGGGGTTCAGTCTCGAGAACCCGACCGGCAAGCGGTTCCTGTCGCGGGCGCGCACGTTCGATGAGCGGGAGCTGGCACTGCTGGAGGAGTTCCCGCCGAAGCTGGGCGGCGAGCTGGAGGACTGAGAGCGCCGTGCCGTGGCCGCCGGGAGCGCACCGGCCCGGGCCGATCCGCCCAGGCCGGTCGGCTTCCGGCGGTAGAGTCCATTCATGGATACCGACCGAGTGAACGCTGCCGACCCGCTCGACGTCGATGTCGAGTTCCTCACCGCCGACCTGCGCTCCGACCTGCTGCGACGCTGGAACGACCCGCAGCGGCGCTACCACAACGAGACGCACCTGCGTGCTGTGCTCCGGGCGATCGACGCCCTCGAGGCGGACGGTGAATCCTTCGACGGGACCGCGGTCCGCCTGGCCGCGTGGTGCCACACAGCGGAGTTCGATCCCACGGAGTCGGAGAACAACGAGAAGTCGGCGGTGTGGGTCGAGCGGAAGCTTGATCCGGCCGCGCCCGTCGAGGAGGTCGCGCGGCTCGTCCGACTGATGGGCGGGCACCGCGTGGAGGCCGGGGATCCCAACGGCTCGGTCCTGTCGGATGCCGACCTGGTGGTGCTGGGGTCGGACCCGGAGACCTACGACGCCTACACCCACGACGTGCGGCACGAGTACGCGCACGTGCCGGGGGACCGGTTCGTCGCGGGGCGGATCGCCGCGCTGGAGGGCCTGCTCGAACGCAGGTCGGTGTACCTGACCCGGGCGGGACGCGACGCGTGGGAGCGCCAGGCGCACGCCAACCTCAATCGCGAGCTCGGGCTGCTGCGGGCGGGTCTCGGCGAGGACTGATCCCAGCCCGCGCATGGCTGCCGTCGAGAAGAGGGTTTCGTACACTCGCTTCTCGGGAAACGCGTGCGAAAGACTCTTCGCGACGAATGGCTGCCGGATCCCGGCCGCCGGTCAGACCCCGGGCGGCCGGGCTGCGTCGGTGTATTCGGCCACGCCGTTGGCGACCATGATCTCGGTGATGGCCTCCACGTCGGCCTCGCCGGGCAGGCCCCAGCCCGCCTCGTAGCCGTAGATCTCGGCCAGCGAGGTCGAATCGCGGGTGCCTCGGGCCAGTTCCACATCGGTCGGGCCGATCAGTGCCGGGTGCGGGACACCGACCGCGCCGGAGACCTTGATCAGCTCACGGCGCAGGGAACGGATGTAGTTGGCGCAGCGCTCGGCCATCGAGGTGGGATCGACGCCCCGGATGAGCCACGGGTTCTGGGTGGCCACGCCGGTCGGACAGCCGCCGGTGTGACACTGCTGGGCCTGGATGCACCCCACCGAGAGCATCGGCTCCCGGGCCACGTTGATCATGTCGACGCCGAGCGCGAACGCGACCACGGCATTCTCGGGAATGCCGAGCTTGCCCGAGCCCATGAACACCACGTCGTCGGTGAGCCCGGCCTCGGCGAAGATCGAGTAGACGCGGGGGAAGCCGAGCCGGAACGGCAGTGACACGGCGTCGGAGAACACGAGCGGGCCGGCACCGGTCCCGCCCTCGCCGCCGTCGATCGTGATGAAGTCGACGCCACGCTCGCGAGGGATCATCGCATCGGCCAGATCCTCCCAGAACCCTGTGTCGCCCACGGCGGACTTGATGCCCACCGGCAGCCCGGTGCGGTCGGCGATGTCCTCCACCAGATCGAGGAGTGAGTCCACGTCGTGGAAGGCGGTGTGGCGGGACGGGCTGGCGCAGTCCTCGCCCATGGGGATCCCGCGCAGCTGCGAGACTTCCTCGGTGATCTTCGCCGCCGGCAGCAGCCCGCCGAGACCCGGCTTGGCGCCCTGGCTGAGCTTGATCTCGATCGCCCGGATGGGATTCTTCTCGGTGACCGCGACGAGCTTGTCGATGTCGAAGCGCCCGTCGGCGTCCCGGCAGCCGAAGTAGGCGGTGCCGATCTGATAGATGAGGTCGGCGCCGTTCTGGTGGTACGGGCTCAGCCCGCCCTCCCCGGTGTTGTGCAGGGCTCCGGCGAGGGCTGCTCCGCGGTTGAGCGCCTCCACCGCGGGCGCGGAGAGGGCGCCGTAGCTCATGCCGGAGATGGTCACGAAGGAGTCGGGACGGAAGGCGCGGGCGCGGCCGCGGGCCCCGCCGAGGATCTTGGCGGGCGGGGTGGGCAGGAACTCGCCGGAGTGGATATGGGCGGACAGCGAGACGTCGCTGAAGGTCCGCTGCTTGACCAGGGGGTATCCCTCGAGGAACTCGACGTCGTTGTCCGTGCCGAATCCGAACGTGGTGGCCCGGCCCTCGGCGGACTCGTAGACCCAGTCCCGCTGGTTGCGGGTGAACGGGCGCTCCTCGTCGTTGCCCGCGACGATGTACTGCCGCAACTCCGGTCCGATCGAGGTCAGCGCCATGCGGGCGTGGCCCAGGATCGGGAAGGTCCGCAGGATCGGATACCGCGTCTGCCGCAGGTCTGCGGCCGCGACCGCGGCCAGCGCGGCCAGCGGTGCGCCGAGGAGCCACTTGCGCAAGGGAGCCTCCTGGAGGGGGTCCGGGAACGACGAGTCCTCATTCTGGCCCACTCGGAGGGGCCCTGTCCGGCGGCTCGCGGGACCGGCTCGCCGAGCGTCAGGGTAGGACGCGGGAGACGACCTCGGCGGAGACGGCATCGAGCAGCGGACCGGCGTTGGCTATGGAGCGCTTGATGTCCGGCTCCTTCTCGGTGAGCGCGGCGGCGGTGACGAACCCGGCGGCGGCCACACGGTCCGCCTCCAGGTCCAGGCGGCCACACACGGCCACCACGGGGACGCCGTGAGTGCGGCAGAGCGAGGCCACGCCCAGCGGGGTCTTGCCGTGCATGGTCTGGTCATCCAGTCGTCCCTCGCCGGTGACCACCAGGTCCGCGGCCGAGACCACGTCCTCCAACCCGGTCAGGGTGCCGAGTACCTCGAATCCGGGGTCGAGTGATGCCCCGAGCAGCTCGCGGGCGATGAACCCCACCCCGCCTGCGGCGCCGGAGCCGGGGGCGTCCGGGTCGACGTCCAGGCCCTGGTTCCGCAGGACCTCGACCAGCCGGGCGAGCCCGGCCTCCAGGCTGTCGACCTCCTCTGGGGAGGCGCCCTTCTGTGGCGCGTAGACGCGGGCGGCGCCCAGTGGGCCGAGCAGGGGATTGTCGACGTCGCAGGCCACGAGGACGCGGGCGGCCCGCACCGCGGGGTCGAGGCCGTCCAGGTCGACGGTCGCAAGCCGCCGGAGCGCGCCGCCGCCGTCGGGGAGCTCGTTTCCGTCTGAGTCGAGGAACCGCACGCCGAGGGCGGACAGCATGCCGGTGCCGCCGTCGGTGGAGGCGCTGCCACCGATGCCCAGGTGGATGTTGCCACGGCCGGAGCGCAGGGCCTCCAGCATGACCTCTCCGACGCCGCGGCTGGACGCCTCGAGTGGCCGGGGGACGCCTCCGGGCAGTCGGAGCAGCCCGCATGCGTCGGCCATCTCCACGAACGCGGTATCCGGGTCGATGGCGGCGAACGAGGTCTCGACCGGTTCGCCGGTGGGGCCGGAGGCGGTGACCGGCACCGGGCGTGCCCCACCGGCGACCATCACCTCGAGGCTCCCCCCGCCGCCGTCGGCGACCGGGCGTTCGACCACGTCCGTGTCGGGGTGCGCACGGCGGGCGCCCTCGGCCGCGTGATGGCAGGCCTCGATAGCGGTGAGTGAGCCCTTGAAGGCCCCGCAGGCCACGACGATCGTCACCCCTGCATCATCCCCCATGAGTGTCGGCGAACACACGACGGCCCGGGATCGTGACCGAAAGCGGTGGTCGCGATCCCGGGCCGTGCTGCACCGGGGGAGGTGCGGGTATGAGGTCGGCCGAACCGGCCGGTGGTCGTCTTAGACCGCGACCTCGTCGGCGCCGGAGCTCAGGCCGGCGAGCGAGCCGGTGTCGATCGAACCGGTCTCCTCCGCCTCGTCGTCGGTGGCCGTGGTGTCGTCCTCGGAGGACGCGGCGGAGCCGGTGTCCGTGTCGGTCTCGGCCGCGGCGGCCACGTCCTCATTCTCCTCGCTGCTGCCCGGCAGCGAGCCGGTGTCGAGCGAGCCGGTCTCCTCGGCGTCGTCGGTGGCGTCCTCGTCCGCGGAGCCCGAGCCGGTGCCACCGTCGACCAGGTCACTGCCGGTGTTCGGGGAGACGCCGAGGCTGCCGAGCTCGACCGAACCCGGGTTCGGGGTCTCGGCGTCGAGATTGACATTGAGGGCCAGGCTGCCCGCGTCGAGCGCCAGGTCCGTGCCGAGGGCGCCCTCAAGGCTGCCGTCCTCACCCGTGAGGTCGGACAGGCTGCCCTCCTCGCCGGCGAGGTTCTCGAGGCTGGCGGTGGGGCCCTCGGGCGTGGTGGCGTCCTGCGCGGCGGCGAGGCCCGGGAATGCGATGGCGGCACCGATGCCGAACGCGCCGACGGCGGCGATCTTCGCGGTGGTCCGGTTGGTGGTCTTGCGGTGGGTGTTCGTCACTGCTGAACGTCTCCGATCTGCATTGACCACGATGTGTCTCATCGCGGGCATCCCGGCCGTGTGGCTGGGGTGCGTCGGCGACACTACAAGTGACATCTGGGCATGTCAGCCCCCGATTTGTTCAGTGGCGCTTCAGGTAACAGTTCGGTGATGTGGTGCACCGCAGCGTGTGCCCGGACCGGCGGCGGGAGGCGTCGCGCCTGCCTAGGGTGGGTCCATGGACACCTCCGATCGTCCGGACCGCCAGTCGTGGGGGCCTCCCGTCGTGGTGGAGACCCACGGGGCGCTCATCTTCCTCTGTGGTGACAAGGCTCACAAAGTACGCAAACCGATCGATCTGGGCTTCCTCGACAACCGCACCGTGCGGGCGCGCGCGGAGCAGAGCCGACGGGAGGTGGAACTGGGCCGTCGGCTCGCCCCGGACGTGTATCTCGGTGTGTTGCAGGTGCGCCGGCCCCGCTCGCCCGATGGGCAGGACGACGACAACGACGACGAGATCATCGACCACGTCGTGGAGATGCGCCGACTCCCGGAGCGGGAGAGCCTCGCCTGGCTGGTGCGGGAGCGGGAGGCCGGCGCGTCCCGGGTCGGCGATACGGACATCGTGGGTGGCCTGGGCGAGGTGGCCCGGCAGGTCGCGCGTCTGCACGCGGACAGCCACCGCACGCCGGAGATCGACGCGGCGGGCGACCCGGGCGTGGTGGGTGGTCTCTGGACGGAGTCGCTCGAGCACCTGCGCGGACTGAGCGTGGGCGAGGACGCGCCGGGGATCGTTGACGACATCGCGGACCTCGCCGGCGCCTACCTGCGTGGCCGCGGTCCGCTGCTGCGAGCACGGATCGAGGAGGGCCGGGTCGTGGACGGCCACGGGGATCTACTGGCCGCGGACGTCTACCTGACCGGCGACGGACCGCGGATCATCGACTGCCTCGAGTTCGACGACCGGCTCCGTTTCGGGGACGCCGTGTTGGACATCGGGTTCCTGGCCATGGATCTCGACCGGTCGGGGGCGACCGACCTCGCCGTCGTCGTCCTCGAGGCCTATCGCGAGGCCTCCGGCGACGACGCGCCGGCGTCACTCGTGCACCACTACATGGCGTATCGCGCGCTCGTGCGCGCCAAGGTCGCCGCGATCCGCGCCGCGCAGACGGACTCCGGCGGCGCTGACGCCCGCCTCGCGGTGGAGTTGGCCGCCCGGGCCGTCGACGGCCTGCTGCGGGCGCGCGTGCGGCTGGTGCTGGTGGGCGGGGTCTCCGGCTCCGGTAAGTCGACGGTCGCCGCGCCCCTGGCGGCCGCGCTGGGCGCCGAGCTGGTGCGCTCGGACCTCGTGCGCTCGGACCCGATGCGATCGGACGTGGCGCGGCGCGAGGGCGGGGAGGGCCGCTATTCGCCGGAGGCGATCGCGGCCGTCTACGCCGAGATGCTCGACCGCGCGGCCGGCCACCTCGCGCTGGGACGCAGCGTGGTGCTGGATGCCACGTGGCTCGAGCCGCGGCGGCGGGCCGAGGCCGAGACGGTGGCCGCCGACGCCCATGCCGAGCTCGTGGAGATCTCGTGCACCGCACCCCGCGACGAGCTGGCGCGGCGGGTCACCGACCGGGCCCGGGCGGGAACGGACCCGTCCGAGGCGACGGTCGAGGTGCTCGACGCCCAGCTGGCGGACAGGGCGCCGTGGCCCGAGGCGGTCGAGCTGGACACCACCGCGCTGGACGGCCGCGACGGCGACGCGGTCCGGCGGTGGGCCGAGCGCGAGTTGGGCCCGCTGCCCTGGGTATGACCCGCCGGGTCAGATGATCTGCCGCCGATGTCGTCAGGGGGCCGGCATGTGACCGGGCGGGCGGGGGATGGATGTCACGAACTGCATGGACCGGTACGGCCAGCCGGCCGGCCCGGCCGCCGAATCGTGGGTGTTCCACTGGCTCACCACGACGTGCCACTGCTCCGGCGTGGAGCCCGGGATCGGGCAGCCGCAGTACAACTGGGCCACGCGGGCGGGGCCGGAGGCCGGGTCGGTGCCGTCGGACTCGTCGCCCCACGCGCTGCCCGGCAGCAGCGTGGCGTGGGCCGTCACCGAGCGGTCCAGCAGGTCCGACCCGATCTGCGAGAACGTCAGGCAGTCGATCCGGTAGTGCTCCGCGTTGAAGTACGTGAGGGTCCAGAAGTCCTCGCAGCGCCGCAGATACATCTCGCCGATGCGGCCCGGCAGCACGATGGTCGTGGGGTTGCCCCAGTCCCAACGGCCGTCCTTGAAACCGTAGGTCTGCCAGTGCCCGGTGCTCGGGTCGTCGAGGTGCTCCTCGCGCACGCGCATCAGGATGGCGCCCTTGTCGCGCTGGAAGCCGGTCGACATGACGTACACCCAGCCGTCGCCGCCTCGCTCCCACGTCCACAACTGGCGGTGGCCGCCCTCGAGCCGGGGCGAGAACTCGGCGCCCGTCGGCTCCCACGTGCGGCCGTCATCGGTGGAGCGGTGGATCTGCGTGCGGGTGACCGTGCCGAGCCCCTCGTTGACCATGACGTGCAGGTACATGGTGTCGCCGATGGTCAGCACGTCGCTCGGCAGGACGGTCGAACAGCCGCGGCCGTGCACGTAGCCGAGGAGCTGCGACGCGTAGTCGCGCGGACCCGGGCCGGCGGCGTCCGCCCACTCGATGCCGGCGGCCGGATCGGCGGTGTCGGAGAACAGCCCGACGGGGGAGCGCCAGTCCGGGTTGCCGGGCCCGGGCCGGTCGTCGGTCGTGGGCACGCACTGCGCGATCCCCGGATGCGGTTTGCCGACGTGCGGGGCGCCCATCCCCGCACCGGCGAAGGTGTCCCCGAACACGGCGAGCAGTCGCCCGGAGGGGGTCCGGGCGACGATTCCCAGGTCTGTGCCCTCCATGCCGAACCGGGTGGTGATCCCGGGACCGCTCAGATCACGGACCTTGCGGGTCGCGGTCGAGGGCGCGGCGGGGGCCTGCGGCGTCTCCGTCATAAAGCAGACGCTACCGCGGTAGCGCGTGACGGGGACCGACTCCGGCCGAGGTTCGGCGGGGGTGGTCGGCGGGGCTGCAGGTGTGGAGCGGAGACCTCCGAGGCCGGAGGCGGGCGGTCGTTGTCGGGTCACAGAAATTTTCAGTGCAGTCCACACATGTCGATTGCGGAGGCGTATGGTCTTGCTCGTGACCCACCCATTCGCGCGGGCCGGGAGGGAACTCGTCCCCGGCCACTGGTTCGGCTCCGCCGCCGTGCTGGCCCTCGGGTGCGCGCTCGCCCTGACCGTCGTGGGGTTCGGGCACGGCGTCCCGCTGGCGATCGCGGTCTTCGCGGCCATCGCCGCGGTGGCGCTGTGGAATTCCCCGCTCCGGGTGGCCGGGCACGTGCCGCTGGATGCGGTCCGTAGCCGGGCCGACTCCGACTCCGAGAAGGCCGTGGTGGTTCTCTGGCGTCCGGGCTGCGCCTACTCGTCGGCGCTGCGCCGCCGGGCCGCCCGTGAGGGCCTCGAGGTCCACTGGGTGAACATCTGGCGCGACGAGGACGCCTACGAGCTGTGTCGCAGCATCAACCGTGGCTCCGAGGAGACGCCCACGGCCATGGTGCTCGACCCCCGGGTCGGCGGCCCCGTCGTCATCCCGGCCTCGGTCCCCGGGATCCGCGAGGCCACCGCAGCCCGCTCCCTGCCGTCCCGGCGGGCGCCCCGTCTGGGCTGAAAAGCCTTGTGTCCCTTCGCTTTCTGAGCGAGGGTGTCGGTATGACCACCTTGCTTCCTCGTCCCATGACCGCTGCGGCCTGTACCGCCTCCCTCGGCCTCGCCCTGGCGCTCGGTGCCCCCGTCGCCGCCGCGCAGGACGGCGGTGCGCCGACCGACTCGGGCTCCCTGAGTATCGGTTCCGTCGGCGGCACCTCCGTCGGTGTCGCGGAGAAGGTGGGCCTCGGTGCGGCCGCCGGTTCCCTGCCCGGTCAGTGCTCCGCGATGGGCTCTGTCGGGTTCGCCGATCACAACCAGACCCGGGCCGTTCCGGGCGAGAACCCGGGCGAGACCGCCTTCCTGGTCGACACCAACAAGTCGTCCGAGGGCAGCACCACCACCGAGAACGTCGAGGTCCACTGGGTCAACACCGACACCGGCGCGGACGGGACCCTGGTCGAGGGGCACGGTGAGGACGACATCCACTGGGTCGAGTTCAACGGCGACGACGTGTGGGGTGCCATCGTCGACACCGGCCCCGGCACCATCGAATGGACGATGTCGGCCACGGAGGACGGGTTGTTCCTGCCCACCTTCTCGCTCGACCTGCTGATCCCGACCGGCTCGGGCAGCAACCCGTACGGCGGCTGCGGCGGCGTGGTCACCGTGCCCTGATCGGCGCAGCCGGCCGGGCTGTCCCGCGGGCGTTCGGAGACCCCCTCAGGCGCCCAGCCCGGCGGCCTCGTGACGCAGCTCGGCCCCGTCGGTGACGAGGGCCGCGGTCCTGCGGTGGGCCTTGATGACCGAGGTCCCGTCGCGCAGCGGCAGCGGGATCACCTCCTCGGCCTCGACGCCGGCGAGCAGCAGGCGCGCGCGGATGAGCTCGGAATCGATCTCGGCACCCAACAGCAGCGCGTTGTTCGAGATCCAGATCAGGAACAGGAAGATGATGGCGCCGGCCAGCGAGCCGTAGGTGGCGTTGTAGTTGCTGAAGTGGGATGCGTAGAAGGTGAAGCCCCAGCCGCCGGCGATGGTCACGACCAGGGCGACGATCGTGCCGGGGGACAGGTAGCGGAATCGCGGCCGGCGGACGTTCGGGGTGAGTTGGTAGAGGATCCCGATCACCAGCACCACGATGGCCACCAGCGCCGGCCACTTGAGGAATGACCACACCGTGAGCGCGAGATCACCCAGCCCGACGAATCTGAAGACGCTCTCGGCCAGCCCGCCGGTGAGGGTGAGGATGAGGGCCGCGCACGCCAGCAGCGCCACGAGAAACGCGGTGAGCAGCACGAACGCCGGTCGTCGCCACCAGAACGGGCGCCCTTCCCCGACGCCGTAGATGCGGTTGAGGGCGCGGCCGAACGCGCCGACGTAACTCGAGGCGGTCCAGAGCGCGCCGAGCAGGCCGACCACCAGCGCTAAGCCGGCGGCCCTCGTGCGCACGAGGCTTTCCACGGGGCCGCGGAGAAACTCGACGGTCGCCTGCGGAACCGAATCGTTGAGCAGTTGCATCACCGCCTGGACCGTCTCGTCGCCGCGGCCGAACACGCCGAGCAGGGAGACCAGCACGATCATCGTCGGAAGCAGCGACAGCACCGCGTGGTAGGTCAGCCCGGAGGCCATGTCCATGCAGTTGTCCGAGTTGAATTTCGGCAGGGCGCGTCTGAGCGCGTACACGGCGCCGCGGCGCGCAAGCGTGCCCGGGACCTCGGACGCCCCCTCCCTCTCCCGCAGATACCCGATGCCGCGGCGATGCAGTGTCTCGTCGCCTGCGATGAGTTCGGCCGCCCTGGCGTCGGTCACCGTCGTCCCGCCTCCCCGGTGCCGGGGCACCGCCTGCTGATCGTGGGGATCGGGCTCCGCGCCGCGGTGGGTGGCGGCCCCGATCCTCCCCACTCTGGCAGGACGACGACGACGGCGATGCCCGGTTGACGTGCACCGGCCCCGGTCGGCGGCGAACAGGTCTGGAACTGTGATCTGGATAACAGTAGGCTGAGAGGGTGAAGTCCTCCGTTCCTTTTCGCCGCCTCGCCGTGGGCCGGGTCCGTGGGGGTCCCGGGCGGGACCGCCGCGGCATTCTTCGCTGACCCGGGTCGCCGGGGACGGTCGTCGGGCCCCGGAGTACGTGCCAGCCCTGAGAGAAATCTCACAAGGTGGAATCGTTTCCCACGTCAAGGACAGTGGTTTGACTTGCACGACTTGTGTGGGTAGCCCCCTCTGCCCATATTATTTTCCAGCCGGAGAGCCTCGGTTCTCTGTGTGCGGGTGCTCCGACAGTCACGGGGTCGACCCGTCGACAAGCGAAGGCGAAGTGATGAAGACGAATCCCGGCCCACAAGGCCTGTACCGCCCGGAGTACGAGCACGATGCCTGTGGTGTCGCGTTCGTGGTGGACATGTACGGACGTCAGTCCCGGGACATCGTCGAGAAGGCGATCGCCGCGCTGGTGAACCTCGAGCACCGCGGCGCCGTGGGCGCCGAGGTGAACACCGGCGACGGCACGGGCTTGTTGATCCAGATACCTGACAGGTTCCTCCGCGAGGTGTTGCGTGAGGAGCAGAACAGAGAACTTCCCGAGGCCGGTGCGTATGCAACCGGCCTTTGTTTTCTCCCGCAGTCCCGGATGCTGGCCATGGACGCCATGCGGATGGTCGAGCGGATAGGCGCCGAACAGGGCGTCAGCGTGATCGGTTGGCGCGAGGTCCCGGTCGACGACTCCTCGGTCGGCGCGATCGCCCGCGACGCGCAGCCCACGATCCACCAGATCTTCGTCAAGGCGGCCGGCCCGGACGGACGGCTGCTCACCGGGCTCGAACTCGAGCGCAAGTGCTTCGTCGTCCGGAAGCGGTGCGAGCACGAACTGGGCAGCAAGGGTCCCGGCCGCGGAGACATCGGCTCCGAGACGGTCTACTTCCCCTCACTGAGCCCGCGGACCATGGTCTACAAGGGCATGCTCACCGAGAAGCAGCTCCCGGACTTCTACGTCGACCTCCGGGACGAGCGCGTCGAGTCGGCGCTGGGCATCGTGCACTCCCGGTTCTCGACCAACACGTTCCCGGCGTGGCCGCTGGCCCACCCGTTCCGCTACGTCGCGCACAACGGCGAGATCAACACCGCGCGCGGCAACGAGAACTGGATGCGGGCCCGCGAGTCGCTCATGTCGAGCGAGCACATCGAGGACCTGTCGGCGGCGCTGCCGATCTGCACCCCCGGCGGATCGGACACCGCCCGCTTCGACGAGGCGCTCGAGTTGCTGACCCTGGCCGGTCGGCCGCTGCCGCACGCCGTGCTCATGATGGTCCCCGAGGCCTGGGAGCGGCACGCGACCATGGACCCCGCCAAGCGGGCGTTCTACGAGTACCACGCCTCGCTCATGGAGGCCTGGGACGGACCGGCCTCGATCACGTTCACCGACGGCACCGTGATCGGCGCCGTGCTCGACCGCAACGGTCTGCGCCCCTCGCGCATCTGGGTGACCGACGACGGCCTCGTCGTGATGGCCTCCGAGGTGGGCGTGCTCGACATCCCGCAGGACAAGGTCGTCACCAAGACCCGCCTGCGGCCGGGCCGGATGTTCCTGGTCGACACCGAGCAGGGCCGGATCATCGACGACGAGGAGATCAAGACCTCCCTCGCCGCCGAGCACCCGTACCGCACCTGGCTCGACGAGGGCATCACCCGCCTCGAGGACCTGCCCGAGGTCCGACACGAGATCATGAGCCACGAGCGCGTGGTGCTGCGCCAGCGGGTCTTCGGCTACACCGAGGAGGAGCTGCGGATACTCGTCTCTCCGATGGCCGCCACGGGTGCCGAGGCGATCGGATCCATGGGTACCGACACCCCGCTGCCGGTGCTGTCCCAGCGGTCGCGGATGCTGTTCGACTTCTTCGCCCAGCGATTCGCCCAGGTCACCAACCCGCCGCTCGACGCCATCCGGGAGGAGTTGGTCACCAGCTACGGCGTGACCCTGGGCCCGGAGGGCGACCTCATCAACCCGGGGCCGGACTCGTGCCGGCAAGTCCGACTGGACAACCCGATCCTCAGCAACACCGACCTCACCACGCTCATGGCGGCCGGTCGGGTCCGTCCCGGCCTGCAGTCGGTCGTCGTCCGGGGCCTGTACAACGTCGCCCACGGCGGTCGCGGCCTGCGCATCGCGCTCGGCCGGATCCGCCGCGAGGTCTCCCGCGCCATCGAAGACGGCGCGTCGATCATCGTGCTGTCGGATCGCGAGTCGGACGAGCGCAACGCGCCGATCCCGTCGCTGCTGCTGACCTCGGCCGTCCACCACCACCTGGTGCGGGAGAAGACCCGGACCCGCGTCGGCCTGGTGATCGAGTCCGGCGATGCCCGCGAGGTCCACCACATGGCCGTGCTCTTCGGTTACGGCGCCGAGGCGATCAACCCGTACATGGCGTTCGAGTCGATCGACGAGCTCGTCAAGACCGGCGACCTGACCGGCGTCGAGACCGAGGTGGCCTACGCCAACTACCGCAAGGCGGCCGCCAAGGGCGTGCTCAAGGTGATGTCCAAGATGGGCATCTCCACCCTGGCCTCGTACACCGGCGCCCAACTGTTCGACGTCACCGGTCTGTCGCAGGAACTGTGCGACGAGTACTTCACCGGCTCGATCAGCCCCATCGACGGCATCGACCTGGACGAGATCGCCGAGGACGTGGCCCGCCGTCACCGCTTCGCCTTCCTGCCGCGGCCCGAGGAGGCCGCGCACAGGGAGCTCGAGATCGGTGGCGAGTACCAGTGGCGCCGCGAGGGCGAGTACCACCTGTTCAACCCGGACACGGTGTTCAAGCTCCAGCACTCCACGCGGTCCGGCCGCTACGAGATCTTCAAGGAGTACACCCGTCTGGTCGACGACCAGTCCGAGCGACTGGCCACCCTGCGCGGCCTGTTCGAACTCAGCAGTGACCGCCCGCCCATACCGATCGACCGGGTCGAGCCGGTCTCGGAGATCGTCAAGCGGTTCTCGACCGGTGCGATGAGCTACGGCTCGATCTCCGCCGAGGCGCACGAGACCCTCGCGATCGCCATGAACCGGCTCCACGCGCGGTCCAATTCCGGCGAGGGCGGCGAGTCGACCGACCGCTTCACCCCGGACGCGAACGGCGACTGGCGACGCTCGGCCATCAAACAGGTCGCCTCCGGCCGGTTCGGCGTGACCAGCCACTACCTCGCCAACTGCACCGACATCCAGATCAAGATGGCCCAGGGCGCCAAGCCCGGCGAGGGCGGTCAGCTCCCGCCGAACAAGGTGTACCCGTGGGTCGCCGAGGTCCGCGGCTCGACGCCGGGCGTCGGGCTCATCTCCCCGCCGCCGCACCACGACATCTACTCGATCGAGGACCTGGCGCAGCTCATCTACGACCTGAAGAACGCGAACCCGCAGGCGCGGGTCCACGTGAAGCTGGTCGCCGAGCAGGGCGTCGGCACCGTGGCCACGGGCGTGTCCAAGACACACGCCGACGTGGTGCTCATCTCCGGTCACGACGGCGGCACCGGGGCCTCCCCACTGACCTCCCTGAAGCACGCCGGTGGGCCGTGGGAGCTCGGCCTGGCCGAGACCCAGCAGACCCTGCTGGTCAACGGCCTGCGTGATCGCATCGTCGTGCAGGTCGACGGGCAGCTCAAGACCGGGCGCGACGTGATCATCGCGGCCCTGCTCGGCGGGGAGGAGTTCGGCTTCGCCACCGCCCCGCTCGTGGTGGCCGGCTGCGTCATGATGCGCGTCTGCCATCTGGACACATGCCCCGTCGGCGTGGCCACTCAGAACCCGGTGCTGCGCGAGCGGTTCAACGGCAAGGCCGAGTACGTCGTGAACTTCATGGAGTTCATCGCCGAGGAGGTCCGCGAATACCTCGCCGAGCTGGGCTTCCGCTCCCTCGACGAGGCGATCGGCCACTCGGAGTGCCTCGACAAGTCCCGGGCGTTCGCCCACAACAAGCGCATCGCGGGACTCGATCTGGAACCGATCTTCGCCCAGGCCGATTCGCCGTTCATGCACCAGGACCTGCGCTGCACGAAGAAGCAGGACCACAAGCTGGGGAAGGTGCTCGACCGGACGCTGATCGACGACTGCCGCGACGTGGTCGTCGACCCCTCGCGCGGGCCCGTCACCGGCGCCTACCCGATCGCCAACGTCAACCGCTCGGTGGGCACGATGCTCAGCCACGAGATCTCCAGGGCGCACGGCGCCGCCGGGCTCCCCGACGGCTCTGTCGACCTCACCTTCACCGGCTCGGCCGGCAACTCGCTGGGAGCGTTCCTGGCCTCCGGCGTCACGCTCCGGGTCCTCGGCGACGCCAACGACTACGTCGGCAAGGGCCTGTCCGGCGGCCGGATCGTGGTCCGCCCGGCGCACGACGCCGCCCCCGACTTCGTGGCCGAGAACAACATCATCGCCGGCAACGTGATCTGCTACGGCGCCACCGCCGGCGAGGTGTTCCTGCGCGGGATCGTGGGCGAGCGGTTCTGCGTGCGCAACTCCGGCGTCACCGCGGTCGTCGAGGGCGTGGGCGACCACGCCTGCGAGTACATGACCGGCGGAAAGGTCGTCGTGCTCGGCTCCACCGGCCGCAACGTCGCCGCCGGCATGTCGGGCGGCGTGGCCTACTTCTACGACCCCGACGGCGCACTGGCCGAGAACCTCAACGGTGAGCTCGTCGACATCGAGGAGCTCGACGCCGACGACGTGCAGTTCCTCCACGACATCGTGGAGCGGCACGTCGCCGAGACCGACTCGGCCCGGGGCCGGGACATCCTGGGCGGCTGGGCCCAGAACGTGAATCACTTCGCCAAGGTCATGCCGCGCGACTACAAGCGCGTGCTGCTGGCCATCGAGCAGGCGGAGAAGGACGGACGCAACGTGGACGAGGCGATCATGGAGGCCGCAAATGGCTGACCCGAAGGGCTTTCTCAAGCACACCGAGCGCGAGCTGCCGAAGCGCCGGCCGGTCGACCTCCGGATCATGGACTGGAAGGAGGTCTACGAGTCCACGACCCTGCCCGAGGACCACCTGAGGACGCAGGCCTCCCGGTGTATGAGTTGCGGCATCCCGTTCTGCCACCAGGGCTGCCCGCTGGGCAACATCATCCCGGAGTGGAACGACCTGGTGCACCGCGGACGCTGGGACGCGGCGGTGGACAGGCTCCACGCGACCAACAACTTCCCCGAGTTCACCGGGCGCCTGTGCCCGGCGCCGTGCGAGGGGTCGTGTGTCCTGGGCATCAACCAGGAGCCGGTCACCATCAAGCAGATCGAGGTCGAGATCGCCGAGGCCGCGTGGGCCGAGGGCGGCATGGACCCGGTCGTGCCGTCGTTCCGTACCGGGCAGACCGTCGCCGTGGTGGGCTCCGGCCCGGCCGGGCTGGCCGCCGCCCAGCAGCTCACCCGTGCCGGGCACGCCGTCACGGTCTTCGAGCGGGACGACCGCATCGGCGGGCTCATGCGGTACGGGATCCCGGAGTTCAAGATGGAGAAGGCGGTCCTCGACCGCCGCCTGGCGCAGATGGAGGCGGAGGGCACGGTCTTCCGCCCCGGCGTCAACGTCGGCAAGGACATCACCGCCACCCAGTTGCGCGCGCAGTTCGACGCGATCGTGCTGTGCGGCGGCGCCACCCTGCGCCGCGACCTGCCGGTGCCCGGCCGTGAGCTCGACGGGATCCACCAGGCGATGGACTTCCTGCCGCTGGCCAACAAGGCCGCCGCGGGGGATCCCGTGGTGGACGCGGACGGGCTGCCGGAGGTCCACGCGCGTGACAAGCACGTGATCATCATCGGCGGCGGCGACACCGGCGCGGACTGCCTCGGCACCGCGACCCGGCAGGGCGCGAGGTCGGTGAAGAGTTTCGAGATCATGCCCCGCCCGCCGGCCACCCGCGCGGCCTCGACGCCGTGGCCGGTGTACCCGCTGATGTTCCGCACCGCCTCCGCGCACGAGGAGAACGGTGAGCGGGTGTACAGCGTGTCGACCGCCGAGTTCGTGGGCTCCGGCGGGCATGTGACCGCGCTCAAGGGCTCCGAGGTGAAGATGGTCGACGGCCGGTTCGAGCCCGTGCCCGGCTCCGACTTCGAGTACCCCGCCGACCTGGTGCTGCTCGCGATGGGCTTCACCGGCGCGCAACGCTCCGGCCTGTGCTCGGATCTGGGTGTTGACTTCACCGACCGCGGCAACGTGGACCGGGACGGCACCTGGGCGACCAACGTCGACGGGGTCTTCGTGGCCGGCGACATGGGCCGCGGCCAGTCGCTCATCGTGTGGGCCATCGCGGAGGGCCGCTCGGCCGCGGCCGCGGTGGACCGGTACCTGATGGGCGAGACGGCGCTGCCGGCTCCCGTCCGCCCGACGGACGTCGCGCAGCGCTGACGGCGGCACGGCGCCCCGGAGCACTACGACTCGAGGGGCGCCGTGGCGTAATACCTGAGGCGAACCTAAGATTGGGCGCATCACAATTCCAGGCCGCCCGGCCGCCGTCACGGAAGGCAGGTTATGGTCCGCCGTCGCCCTCTCGCCGTGATCGGTGCGCTCTGCGCAGTGATCGCGCTGCAGGGCGCCCCGGCGGCGACGGCGCAGGTCCTCGAGCCGGGCCCGCGGGTGGTGATCACCGACCTGCCGGCGCTCAGCCAGTTGCCCCCGCTGCCCGCCGGGGGGGAGGACGCCGCGGAGGAGAAGGCTCCCGACGAGGGGACCTTCGGCATGTCCGCGGTGCAGATGGTGGCACTCGTGCTGGCCGTTGGGGCTCTCGTCGCCGGTGGGACCGGCCTGGCGCTGGTCACGCGACGCGGTCGGGGGACACCGCCGGAGGAGGCGCCGCGGCGCGCTCCGACCCCGCCGCCGGTCGCCCGATAAGCTCAGCGGCATGAGCCGCCACATCGCAGGACGAGGACGAGCCGGCCGGGCCGCACCCGCGCCGGCCGGTCCGCCGGTCGACGACGTCGAGTGCGACCTGAGCCGCAAACTGACGCTGGGCCAGTTCCTCAAGCTGTCTTCGTTGCTGGACTCCGGCGCCGACGCCAAGGACGCCGTCGCCGCCGGCGAGGTCAGTGTCAACGGTGAGGTCGACCTGCGGCGCGGCCGCGGCATGGTCGACGGGGACGTGGTGGCCACCGGTGGCCGCGCGGCCCGCGTGGTGGCCCGGTCCGAGGCGGAGGGGAACCGATGAGCGAGGGGGCACAGGGGTCGGTACAGGCCCCGGTGATCTTGCATGACGACGACGCCGGCGCCCGTCGGTATGCCGAGTGGTTGGCGGAGGACTTCGAGACGCGGACCACCCGTTATGACGAGGCAGACCCCGGCGAGATGGTGGTCGCCGGCACGGTCGTGCTGTTCACCGGCATGCAGCCCGGTGGTGGCCTCGGCGGCTCGACGTTCATCACCGACAACTGGGAGGCGCTGGTCGAGGCCGGCCGCCGGGTCGCGGTCGTCATGGTGGGGCCCACCCCGGTCACGGACGACGCACGGATCGAGCTGATGTCGACCGAGTTCTCCGCCGACCAGCTCGGCAAGCTCAAGCTGTTCCAGTTGCGCGGGGTGGTGACCCCGGACCAGCTCGGCTTTCGCCAACGTCTGGGGATCAAGACGGCGCTGGCCGCGCTTCGCCGCAAGTCGGACCGCACCCCGGAGGAGGACGCGATGCTCGAGCTGGGCGGACTCGACCTCACCGACCGCGTCTCGCTCGGCCCGCTGCTGCGCTGGATCCGCCGGGAGGCGTGAGCTGCTGCTCGCCGCGGGCGGGCCGTCCCGGTTCGTTCGGTCGGCCGGGGTGCAGCACACGCACCGGATGAAAGAGAGTTAACATACGCTCCGTAGTCCCGCCGTGGCGCGGGCCAGCGATTCCGGAGGATGCCCCATGCGCAAGACCGCCCTCGTCTCGGCCGCGTCGGCTCTGGCCGCGGCCACGATCTTCGCCGCCAGCGGGGTCGCTCATGCCGAGGACGGCGAGCCGGCTCCGACTGTCGACCTGGACACCCCGGCAGGGTGCGTGTTCATCCCCACCTACACCGGCGTGGTGTGGTGCATGACCCTCGACGCGGCGACCGCCGCCGTCGCGGCCGGGAGTTTCGGTTACGGCTCGTTGGGCACAGGCTCCCTGGCGGACCTGATCAGCGGGCTCATCAACACCGGATCCGTGGTGCTGTCGGTGGGCGTGCCCAACTCCACCGGGTCCTACGCGCCCGGATCGACCGGGAGCTACGGGCCGGAGGCGTCGGTCGGGCAGCTCCTCACGGCGCCGCTCGCGAGCCTCGGCGGGGCGGTCTAGCGCACCACGATGCCGTCGGTGTCGGCGTAGAGCATGTCGCCGGGCACGAAGTCGACCCCACCGAAGCTCACCGTGACATCGCGCTCGCCGGCGCCGGTCTTGGTGGACTTGCGTGGGTTGGTGCCCAGGGCCTTGCAGCCGAAGTCCATGCCACCGACGACCGCCGAGTCACGGATCGCGCCGTTGACAACCACACCGGCCCACCCGTTGGAGCGGCCCAGCTCGGCGATGAGGTCGCCCACCAGGGCGGTGTGGACGCTCGCGCCACCGTCGATTACCAGCACCCGGCCCCCGCCGGCCTCGCCGAGCACGCTCTTGAGCAAGGCGTTGTCCTGGAAGCACCGGACGGTGGAGACGGGGCCGAAGAATTCGGTGCGTCCGCCCAGGTCGCGGAACTGGGTGTCGCAGCTGCGGACGTCCTCGCCGATCTCATCGACGAGGTCCGCCGTGGGGACGAATCCGGTGGGGCTGTCGGTCATGCGTGTCCTCCTGAACGATGCGGTCAACACCCCTCACGCTATCCGGCCAGCCGACCACGGGTCGGCCCACCCGTGGGGGACAATGGCCGGAGAACAGCGCCGCCCGATGTCCGCACTACGGGGAGGAACCTGCCGTGGCCCAGTACGAACTCCTGATTCACGCCCGCCGGGCCGTGGTCGACGACCGCATCCAGCAGGCGGCGGTGACCGTGGACGGGGGCGTGATCTCGTCGGTGCGCACGGGGTCCGATGCGCGGGACATCGGTCTGGCCGGCGATCACACGATCGATCTGGGCGACGACGTGGTGCTCATGCCGGGACTGGTCGACCCGCACGTCAGCACCGAGGACGTGGCCGTGGGGACCCGCTCGGCCGCGCAGGGTGGCATCACCTCGGTGATCGACTACGGCACGGACGGCGAGCCGTCCGCCACCACTCCGGCGGAGGTCGACACCTGGCGGGACGAGGTCACCGGCGAGTCGGCCGTCGACGTGGGCCTGTGGGGCGCGGCGGTGCCGGGCAACGTGGGCCGGCTGGGCGAATTGCTGGACCGGGGAGTGTTCGGGGTGTCGGCCGTCGCGGAGGGCAAGGGCGTGGCGGGCGCGCCGACCCTCGACCGGTCCCGGCTGGTCGCGGCCGCCGAGGAGGTCATGGGCCGCGGTGGCCTGTTCGCAGTGGACGCCGGCGTGGAGGTGCTGCCCGACCTGCTCGATGTGGTGCGCCGGACCGGCGGCCGGATGCATGTCCGCTCCGTGGCGGACCACGAAGAGCTGCCGATGCTGCGGGCGGCGTCGCGGGACGGCCTGGCCGTGACCGCCTCGACGAACCCCCACATGCTGGCGTTGGTCTCGGAGATCACCCGGGGTGCGGCCGCCGCGGCGACCCTCGACCCGCCGGTCCGGGATGCCGCGAACCGGGAGTTGCTGTGGGAGGCGCTGCGTGACGGCACGATCGACGCCGTCGCCTCGGCCCGGCTGGGTCTGTCCGTGGTGTGGACGGAGGCACGGCGACGCGGCTTCGATCTGGCTGATGTGGCGCGGTGGATGTCCGGCCGGCCCGCCGAGATCGTGGGCCTGGGCGACCGCGGGGGGATCCGGCAGGGTCTGCGGGCCGACTTCGCCGTCGTCGCGGACGACGAGGCGTTCATCGTCCTGCCCGGCGCCCGCGAGCTCGGTCGGGCGGATTCGGTCTACACCCAGCGGGCACTCGCCGGTGTGGTGCGGTGGACCATGCGTCGCGGCGGGGTGATCGACCCACGCACGCTGCCCGTGGGCGAGGTGCTGAGCAAGGCGGACGGGTGAACACAGGAACCCAGGAACTCGCGCTCCTGCACATGCCCGAGGGCCTCACCTCGGCCATCCTCATCACCGAATACGCGATCAAGATCCTCGCTCTGGGCATGGTCCCGGAGAACCGCCAGCCGGGGTCGTCGCAGGCCTGGCTGCTGGCCATCCTGTTCATCCCGGTGGTCGGGGTGCCGCTGTTCCTGCTGTTCGGCAACCCGTACATCACGGGACGAAGGCACGTCATCCAGGCCCAGGCCAACCAGCTGTACGAGGGCGCGCTGAAGAACCGCCCCACGGTCCCGGTGGGGGTCCGGGTCGCGCCGGGGGTGCACACGATCCTCGAGATGAACCGGAAACTCACCGAGATCCCGTGCATGTCGGGTGAGTTCGTGGCGCTGTACTCGGACTACAAGCTGTCGCTCGCGGCCATGACCGACGCCGTCCGCGCGGCGACGGATCGGGTCCACATCGAGTTCTACGCCCAGTCCTGGGACGACGAGACCGACGAGTTCTTCACCGCCGCCGTGGAGGCCGCCGAGCGCGGGGTGACGGTCCGCGTCCTGGCCGACCATCTCGGTTCCGGAAAGTACAAGGGGTTCAAGGTGCTGCGGCGCCGCCTGCGGAACACGCCGGTCGAGTTCCACCTCATGCTTCCGATCAACCCGTTCGTCGGCCGGTTTCGGCGCCCGGACCTGCGCAACCACCGCAAGATGCTCATGGTGGACGGTGACCACGGGTTCGTGGGTTCACAGAATCTCATCGAACGGCACTACGGCAGCGCGCGCAACGCCAAGCTCGGGCGGGAGTGGGTGGACCTGATGATGGAGGTCCGTGGTGAGATCGTCCACTCCATGGACGCCGTCTTCGCCGTGGACTGGTACTCCGAGTGCGGGGAGATCATCGAGACCGTCGGCGAACTCGCCAAGGGGCTGCCGGCCACAGCGGGATCGATGGGCGGCGACCCCACGGCCGGTGATCCGGTGAGCGCTTTCCAGCTCGTGCCGTCGGGGCCGGGGTACCGCACGCAGCCCAATCTCCGGATGTTCACCCAGCTCATCTCGCAGGCACGTGAGCGACTGCGAATCGTCAGCCCCTATTTCGTTCCTGATGAGGCGTTGCTGCACGCATTGACCTCGGCGGCCTACCGGGGCGTGGAGGTGGAGCTGTTCGTGCCGGACAAGGCCGACCAGTTCATGGTCCACCACGCGCAGCGGTCCTACTTCCGGGCGCTGCTCGAGGCGGGTGTCATCATCCACAGATTCCGGTCACCGGCCGTCCTGCACACCAAGATGATGCTGGTGGACGACTACGGCGGCATCGTCGGCTCGAGCAACATGGACCTCCGTTCGTTCAACCTGAACTTCGAGGTCAGCATGCTCGTCCTGGGCGGCGCGGCGGTGGCCGACCTCAACGACGTGGTGGAGAGGTATCTCCTGGAGAGCAGCACTCTGGATCTCGATACCTGGATGAATCGACCGTGGCCGGGACGTTACGTGGACAACGTTGCCCGGCTCACCTCCGCGCTGCAGTAGTACCCTGCTGGAATGCACGGACCATCGGAGTCCGAGGTGTAACGAGAGGCCTTTCACGATGTCCCTGAACCGTGTCTTCGGAACCCGAGTCCAGCGTCTCGGCGCAGCGTTCGCGGCCGTGACGCTGACGATCGTCGGCGTTCCGGCCATCGCCCATGCCGACACCGAGGCGGGCGCGCTGTCGGTCGAGCAGATCGGCCAGGGTTCGGGCGAGGGCAGCGTCGACAAGCTGATCGAGCAGGTTCCCGACGAGATAGTCGTGGGTGGCCCGGCCCTCGGCTCCGCGGGGCTGGAGGCGGCCGGTAGCGGAGAGCTTGTCGGCACGGCGCTGTCCGTCGGCCAGACGCTGGGCTCGGTGGCCCCGCTCGAGGCGGTCGGTTCCGCGGGCGGTTCCGCGGTGGCCTCGGTGGCCTCCTCTGGCCTCGTTCCGGGATCGACCTATGTCAACGCGGTCGGCTCGCTCGGTTCGGGCACCATCGGGCTCGGCTCGGTGGTCATCCCCGAGTACGTCTTCCCGGTGCTCAGCGTGCAGGTCGCCGGCATCGTCACCGCGGAGATGGGCGCGCGCCAGGAGCGAGGGGAGCTGAACGAGGGCGAGCTGAACTTCTGGCACGGGGTCGTCGAGGGCTCCGCCCAGGGCGGCACCATGATCGAGGACGCGGCCAACGCCGCCGGGGCGGAATTGCCCGGTCCGCTGACCGGGAGCATCGATGCGGTGCAGATCGCCGCCGAGTCGGATCCCCACGCGGACAACGAGCGCCGCCGCGTGGAGGCCGAGGCAGCCGCGGCCGCCGCCGAGGCGAACGGCGCCGCCGAGGGGTGACCCGCGCGGGGTCGCCCGTCGGCGACGCCGGGCGAGGGCCGCGGCGTGGAGTCCGGTCAGGCCTGTGTGGTCATCTCCTCGCAGCGGTCCCACAGTGCGGCGGCCACGGCCTCGTCGCGGGACGCGCGCGTGGAGCCGACGACCTTCGGATAACCGGTGAGCTCGCCCGGCCCGTCGGGGCCGATGTAGGCGCCGCCCGGCACGTCGCGAACGGTCGCGGCGTAGAGCTCGGGGAGGGCGCCCCGCTCGGCCGGTTGGACCAGGAACGGGATCTTCTCGGCCGCCCGCATGAACAGGTCCTGGATACCGCTGCCGCTGTGGTACTGCAGGTTCGTGGCCGAATAGCCGGGATGGGCGGCTACCGCCCTGAGGTGTGACCCCTGTGCGTCGAGCCGGCGCTGCTGCTCGTAGGCGAGCATCACGCACGCGAGCTTGGAGGCGGCGTACGCGGACATCGGGATGTAGCGGCGGCGGGTCCAGTCCAGGTCGTCCAGATCGACCGAACCGAAGCGGTGCATGGCCGAGCCCAGCCATACCACCCGGTCAGACAGGGCCGGGGCCAGCTTCCGGGTGAGCGCGAAGTGCCCGAGCACGTTGACGCCGAACTGCATCTCGTGGCCCTGCGGGGTGCGGGCCAGCGGGATGTTCATGACGCCGGCGTTGTTGATCAGGACGTCGGGCTCGCGCGCGGCCAGCAACTCACCGGCGGCGCGGACCGAGTCGAGGTCGGCCAGATCGAGCTGGGTGACCTCGGCTCGGTCCGGCTGCGCGAGCCCGGCGCGGGCCGACTCGGCGCGGGCGGTGTCCCGGCAGGCCATGATGACCCGGGCGCCAGCGGCGGTGAGCGCCTCCGTGGCCTGCAGGCCCAGGCCCGAGTTGGCGCCGGTGATGACGACCGTGCGCCCGGTCTGGTCGGGGATGTCGGCAGTGGTCCATCTGCTCATGGGGGGCAGCTTACGGGCGGCTGGGCTCGAATGGCGGGCGCGTTTCCGGATTCCCGGCACCCGTCCGTCAAGACGTCAGGCGAACTCCCTGGCGACACGTCGGACGGGCGTCAGCCGATCGCGGCGAGGAGGTCGGCGCAGGCCTTCTCGCATCGCCGGCCCGCTTCACCGCAGACCTTGCAGTGTTCGCGCAGGCGGCAGCGCACATCTCAGGCACGTCAGGTCGTCATCTCCGGTTGACATCAGAGACGTCGCGGACCATCCGTCGTGTTCGACGGAGGGCGCGCCGGACAGGTGCTTTCATGTCGTTTCCTGTCGGTGTGGGGCCGAGTCGGTGACCGTGTCCGGCCGCAGGTCCAGCCGGCGCAACAGCTGGGCGTTCGCCGCGACGACGACCGTGGAGAGGGACATCAGGATCGCACCGACGGACATCGGCATCACCACGCCGATCGGCGCGAGCACACCGGCCGCCAACGGAACCGCGATCAGGTTGTAGCCACCCGCCCACCACAGGTTCTGGACCATTTTGCGGTAGGCGGCCTCCGAGATCGCCCGCACGGAGACCACGGCGCGGGGGTCGTCGGAGGCCAGTACCACGCCGGCCGAGGCGATCGCCACGTCGGTCCCGGCGCCGATTGCCAGGCCCACGTCGGCCTGGGCCAGCGCCGGGGCGTCGTTCACGCCGTCGCCGACCATGGCGACGCGGCGACCCTCCTCCTGGAGCCGCGAGACGGTGGCGGCCTTGTCCTGGGGGCGGACCCCGGCGAAGTAGCGGTCGATCCCCAGTTCCTCAGAGACCGAGGCGGCCACCGCGTCGGCGTCACCGGTGATCATCACGACCTCCAGGCCACGGTCGTGGAGCGAGTCGACCGCCTTCCTCGACTCGGGACGGACCTCGTCGACCAGTCGCAGTGCGCCGACCACGTCGCCGTCGACCAGTACGTGCAGGATGATCGCGCCCTCGGCACGCCACCGGTCAGCGATTCCGAGTTCGCGGCCACCCTCCTGCTCGAGCAGGTACGGTCCACCCACCTGGATGGTGTGTGCCTCGACCGTGGCCTGAACGCCCACGGCCGGCGAGGAACTGAAGCCGGTCGCGGCCGGGATCTCCAGCTCGCGCTGAGCGGCCGCCGAGACGATGGCCTTGGCCAGCGGGTGCTCGGAATCGGACTCGGCCGCAGCCGCCAGGGCCAGCACCCGGTCGGACGTCATACGGCCGCCGGGTTCGACGGCGGTGACGGCGGGTGTGCCCTTGGTCAGGGTGCCGGTCTTGTCGAACAGGACCACGTCGACGGTTCGCATGCTCTCCAGAGCCAAACGGTCCTTGATCAGGACGCCGCCGCGTGCCGCGCGTTCGGTGGCGATGGACACCACCAGCGGGATCGCCAGGCCGAGGGCGTGGGGACAGGCGATGACCAGCACGGTGATCACGCGGATCACGGCCTCGTCGGGGGTGCCGACGCTCGTCCACACGACGGCGGTGATCATCGCGGCCCCGAGTGCGAACCAGAACAGCCAGGCGGCGGCCCGGTCGGCGAGGCGTTGTGCCCGGGAGGAGGAATTCTGGGCGTCGGCGACGAGCTTGCGGATGCCGGCGAGTGCGGTGTCCTCTCCCACGGCACCGACCCGGACGCGGATGCCGGAATCCGTTGCGACGGTGCCCGCCACGACGGGGTCGCCCTCCGCGCGGCGGACCGTGCGGGATTCACCGGTGATCATCGACTCGTCGATGCTCGCGGCACCCTGGACCACCACGCCGTCGGCGGGGACACTGCCTCCGGGGCGGATCACCACCACGTCGTCGACTCGCAGCTCGCCGGGCGCGACGGCGACGACGGCATCGCCCTCGACCCGCTCGGCCTCGTCCGGCAGGAGAACCGCCAGGGAGTCCAGGGCGGAGCTGGTCTGCGCGAGAGAGCGCATCTCGACCCAGTGTCCGAGCAGCATGATGACGATGAGCAGCGCCAGCTCCCACCAGAACTCCAGGTCGTGGCCGAGCACGCCCACGGTGGAGCCCCACGAGGCGACGAAGGCGACCGTGATGCCGAGGCTGATGAGCAGCATCATCCCCGGCTGCTTGGCCCCCACCTCGTCATAGCCGCCGGAGAGGAAGGGCTGACCGCCCCAGACGTACATCACCGTGCCGAGGACCGGGGCCACCCACAGTCCCCAGCCACTCACCTCGTAGCCGAGGAGGGAGCCGAACATCGGCGAGAACACCACCGTCGGGATGCCGAGCAGGAGCATGATCCAGAACAGGCGGCGGAACACCTGCACGTGGTCTCCATGGTCATGATCGGCGCCGTGGCCCTGGTGGCCGTGGCCGGTGTGGCTGCTGTGATCGTGGCCATCGGCCTCGCTGTGGTGACCGTGATGCTCGTGGTGGCCGCGGGCTCCGTGCTGTGACCGTGCTGTGCGGACCTCGTCGTCGGCCATAACGGTCGCTGCCTCCTCGGTTCCGGGTATGGGTGCCTAGTCGTCGCCAAACATACCCCAGGGGGGTATGTTCCCGTCGGGCTCGGCCGCCGGGCTGGCTTCACCCTCTCCCTGCCGACGAGATGACGCCTTACTCCCAGGTCGCGGTCTCCGGGTCAACTCCGTGCGCGCGGGCATTGGCCTCGACCGCGGCGACGAGCCACCGCGTCAGGCCCGGCTCGAGCGCATCGTACGTCTCGGCGAAACGCTGGTCCTGCGTGTACATCCGGGCCAGGCAGACCTGCATCGAGTAGGTGCAGTCGTAGAACTGCGCGATCGAGGCGCGGTGCCGCTCGGCCAGCTCGGCGGCCACCGGAGAGGCCGGATCGACGCCGGCACGCATGGCCGCCGCGAGGTCGGCGTTGAGCGCGTCCATGCCGGCCTTGACCTGCTTCCACTCCGCCTTGGACATGCGGGCCGTGCGCTCCTGCGACTGCGCCCACTGCGGGCTGTCGCCCCAGCGTTGCTCTGCCTCGATCTGGTACTCCTCCTTCCAGTCGGTACCGAAGATCTCGACGCGGTCCTCCGGTGTCAGCGGTGCATTCATGGTGATCGCCTCCTTCAGGCGGTCTACTGCGGAGACCATCTCCTGCAGGTGGGAGATCCGTTCGAGGAGCAACTCGCGTTGGCGCGCCAGATGGGCGTGCTCGTCCGCGGCGGGGTCGTCGAGCAGGGAGCCGATCTCGGCCAACGGGAATCCGAGCTCCCGGTAGACGAGTACGCGGTGGATACGGGCGACGTCGTCGTCGTCATATACCCGGTAGTCCGACCACGTCCGCCCGCTCGCCGGCGCCAACCCGATCCGGTCCCAGTGGTGCAGGGTCCGGACGCTGACACCCACGAGCTCGGCGACCGCGCCCACGGTGAAGCCCTCGCCAGTCGTCATTCCTCCAGCATCTCTCACATCACTGAGGTTCGGGCCTGACGCGACGTCAGGGTCAAGTCCGCAAGCGGCGCGCCCACGTGACCTCGGACACGCATCCGTTGCTACTCGCCGGTAGCCTCGTGCGCATGAGCCGACCCACGACCCGCGTGTACGACCGTCTTCTCGACCTTGTCGCCATCCCCGAATTCCGCACCGACCCCACGAGCCGCCCCGTCTCGGCGATCAACGAGGTCTTCACCGGCGACCCGCTCGCCGAGATCCCTGCCGGCACTGCCGACGACGTGGTGGCCGCCGTCGAGCGGGCCCGCGCCGCGCAGGTGGCGTGGGCAGAGCGTGGCCCCAAGGACCGCGTCGCCGTCCTCGAGCGGTTCGCCAAGCTGGTCATGCGGAACCGCGACGAGCTGATGAACATCGTCCAGGCCGAGACCGGGAAGAGCCGCGCCTCCGCGCAGGAGGAGGTGCTCGACTGCCTCATCACCGCGCGTCATTACGCCAAGGCCGCGCCCGGCCTGCTCGCGCCCAAGCGCGTCCAGGGCATGCTGCCGGGCCTGACCAAGGCCGTCGTGCACCGCCAGCCCAAGGGTGTCGTGGGCGTGATCGCGCCGTGGAACTACCCGCTCAACCTCGCCGCCACCGACGCCCTGGCCGCGCTGGCCGCCGGCAACGCCGTGGTGATCAAGCCCGCGTCCATCACCCCGTTCTGCGCGCTCGCCGCGGCCGACATGTTCTACCGGGCCGGCCTGCCCCGGGACCTGTTCCAGGTCGTGCCCGGATCGGGCGGGACCGTCGGCGGCGCGATCGTCGAGAACGTGGACTACCTGATGTTCACCGGCTCGACCGCGACCGGTCGGGTGCTCGGGCGTCAGTGCGGCGAGCGGCTGATCGGATACTCCGCCGAGCTCGGTGGCAAGAACGCCATGATCGTCACCGCCGGTGCGGACCTCGACGAGGTGGCCGAGGTCGCCACCCGGGCGTTCTACTCGAACTCCGGGCAGCTGTGCATCTCGGTCGAGCGCGTGTACGTGGAGAAGTCGATCGCGCCGCAGCTCATCGAGACGCTGACCGCGCGGGTGCGCGCGATGAGCGTCGGGCCCGGCTACGACTTCGAGGCCGAGATGGGCAGTCTCATCTCCCGTGACCAGCTGGATGTGGTGACCACGCACGTCGACGACGCCGTGGCCAAGGGCGCCCGCCTGCTGGCCGGTGGTCGTCCCCGCCCGGATCTGGGGCCGCTGTTCTACGAGCCGACCCTGCTCACCGATGTCCCCGAGGACGCCACCTGCTACGAGGAGGAGACCTTCGGGCCGGTCGTGTCGATCTACCCGGTCGACTCGGTCGAGGAGGCGATCGCCAAGGCCAACGACACCGAGTACGGGCTCAACTCGTCGGTGTTCGCCGGCTCGGACGCCGAGGGCGAGCAGATCGCCGCCCGGCTGCGGACCGGCACCGTCAACGTCGGCGAGGGGTACGTCGCCGGCTGGGGCTCGGTCGCGGGTCCGATGGGCGGCATGGGTGTCTCGGGCGTCGGCCGCCGTCACGGCGACGAGGGCCTGCTCAAGTACACCGAGGCACAGACCATCGCCACCCAGCGTCTGATCAACATGAGCGGGCCGGGCTTCGTGCCGCGCAAGCGCTGGCAGCAGATGCTCGCGCCGGCCACCAACGCGATGCGGTTCCTGCCGACCCGGTGACCTGAGGGCTTCCTGCCTGCAGCCGGCCAGCGCATCCGGCACTGACCGCGAGCAGCCAGCCAGCCAGCGCATCCGGCGCCGGATCCGCTGGCTGGCTGACTTGCGCTGGGAGAATGCACGCTTGTGCAGGGGTTACGCGCCCGAAATGGACCATTGAGGCAGCGCAAGTCAGAGGGGCAGCGTAACCATCGCCGGTTACGCTGCCCCTCTGCTCTATTCAGGTTCTGCAGCCGCAGCCACGCAGCCGCAGCCACGCAGCCGCAGCCACGCAGCCGCGGCGTTGGCCGCGCGCCCTCAGTCGCCGCGGCGCAAGAGGAAGAACGCTCCGCCGATCAGCACGACCGCCAGGCCGGCGACCACCCAGATCACCGGGTTGACGCCCTCGTCGGACGCCGACTCCTCGGCCGCGTCGACCTCGGCCTCCCCGGCCTCGGTCTCGACGCTCTGGTCGCCGCCGCTCCCGGGCTGCGCCTCGCTCCCGGCGGCACCCGTGGAGTCGGCACCCTCGCCGGCGCCCGAGTCGATCACGCTGAACACCGAGGACCCGCTCACGACGTGCCCGTCGGCCGACGTCACGCGGTAGCCGACGGTGTAGTTTCCCGGCGCCAGGTCCTCGACCTGCGCGGTCACGGTCTCGCCCGCGACGGTCGGCTCGCCGGACACCCGATTGGTGGAGTCCTCCGCGGACGTCACGGCGACGGTCACGAAGTTCTGGTTGATCTCCTCGTTGAAGGTCAACACGATCTGCTCGGGTGAGTCGGCGACCTCGCTGCCGTCCTCCGGATCGCTGGAGATCAGCACCGAGTGAGCCGCCGCCACCGGCGCCATCATCACGGCCGGGACGCTCGCCCCTCCGAGCAGGGCCGTGGCCGCCGCGACGGCCCCGAGCCTCCTACGGAATCCGCTCACGGCTTCACCCCGAGACGCGCGAACACGTCCTTGTTGATCCGGTCGAGCTCCCCGGAGATCGAGGAGTGCACCTCGCGACGCTGCGCGGTGGGCGTGGTCTCGGCGGCCTCGACGGCGGCACGCAGATCCTGGAGCCGGGTGCGGGTGGACGCGACGAAGTCGGTGACCTCCCGCTCGCCGCCGCGGTTGACCTCGAGCTGGTCGAGGGTCTGCTCGAGCCGCACGATGCGCACACCGAGCGCCGCACCGGGGCCGGTGGCGTTGATGCCGGCCGACTTGAGGTCCACGGCGCCGGCGGCCGAGCCCGAGTCGGAGGACTGCGCGTTGGAGACGAGCTTGTAGATCATCGGCAGCAGGACCGGGGTGGCGATCTTGGCCAGGCCCAGCCAACGCTGCAGGTCCTCCTTGCCGATCTTGGTGCCGTCGAGCTTCTTAAGCTCCATCTCGGCGAGCTGGTACTCGTGCTTGCGGCCGGCGGCGTCGATCTTCTCCGCCAGCTTGCGGTCCTTGGCCAGCACCTTCCCCTCGCGCTTGAGGGTGGCGCGCTCCTGCTTGGCCAGCGCCTTCTCGCCCTTACGGTCCCGCTTGGAGGACTTCTGGGACAGCTTGTCCATCTTCTTGGCGCGCTTCTCCTCGCGCCGGGCCTTGCGGTCCGCGTTGCGACGGGCGAGCTTGGCCCGCTCCTTGGTCTCGGCCAGGTCGACGCGGTGGGCCTCCCGGGCCTTCTCGCGGGTCTCCTTGGCGGCGAGCTTCGCCTCGGTCATCGCGGTGGACTTCAGGGCCCGGGCGTGGGCCTTCAGCTCGGCACGCTTGTCGCGGTAGGTCGTCAGCTTGCCCATGGGCGTCGATCCTTCTCTCGTCGCGAACATCAGGCCACCAGCCTAGGCGAACTGCCGGTGCCGCAGGACCGGACGGTCGCCCGGAAGCGGCAGTTCGGCTCTGTCTGGTCCATGATGGACCGTGATGGAGGATGCCGCGAACGCCACGCCAGGGTCCCCCGACGATGCGGTGGTGGGGCCGGCGTCCGGGGCCCGCTGTCTGCACCGCGTGGCCCGGGAGCGGGACGCGGGTCCGGGCTGGTGGCGGTGGGCGCCGGTGGACGAGGGCGTGCGGTTGCGTGCGATGGCGGCCGCGGATCGCCGCGCGGGTCTGCGGGAGCGCGCGCTGCGCGGAGCGAGTCCGGGCGACCAGACCTCGGACGCGTATGTGGTGGACGTGGTGGGGGACCACTGGACAGATCTGCCGGGGGATCAGCCCGACGACGACGACGTCGCCGCGACCCTGCACGCGCTCACCGACGGGGCGACATTGGTGTGGGGTGCCGCTCTGCCCGCTGATCCGGTCACCGGTCGGGAGGGCATGCGCTGCGCATTGGCCGCGGTGCCCGGGGGCGGGTACGCCCCGGTGCTGGTGGTCAATCACAAGGTGGTCGACCCGCGACGCGGCGGGAGCTCCTCGCGGGCGCTGGTCACCCGGCTCCTGGACTGGCACCCGGCGCCGGATCCGACCCTGCGGGTGCGGCGGCACCCCGGGGACCTGGACCGGCTGGTCCACGCGTGGCACCTGCTGGAGGCGGTCGGCCACGCCGCGGCGGAGCCGGTGGGGGCGGTGCTCGGACTGGGGTCGTCTCGCTCGGTGGTGCACGACCTACGGCCGGTCCTCGAGTCGGCGGGACGCGCCCATGACACGCGGCTGGCGGTCGTGCGCGGCGAGCTGGACACCGTCCCGAGCCGGATCGGCGAATGCCGCACCTGCCCCTGGTGGGAGGGATGGGCGGGCCGGGACGGGCCGGTGACGGGCTGCCGCGACCGGCTGGTCGTGGCGGATGACGTCAGCCTCGTCGTCGGGGGCGGACAGGTGGGCCCCCTCCACGCGGTGGGGATCCGCACCGTGGCCGAGCTCGCGGACGCCGGTCCCGACCGGCCGGCCGACTGGAACGGCGAGCCGTTCGCGGACGCCGTGTTGCGCGCGCGGGCGCACCGGGACGGCGAGGTCGTGGTGCCCAAGGTCGCCCGGCCGTCCATCCCGCGGGCCGACATCGAGGTCGACGTGGATCTCGAGAGCCACCTCGACGACGGCGCCTACCTGTGGGGCACGCTGCTGACGCTGCGCGACGGGCGGCCACTCGAGGAGGAGGGGTACCGCCCGTTCGCCACGTGGGCCCGCCTGCCCGATCCGGACGAGGGCCGGTCCTTCGCCGAGTTCTGGCGCTGGCTCACCGCGATCCGGGACCGGGCGGCCGGCCAGGGGCGCACGTTCCGGGCCTACTGCTACTCCAAGTCGGCGGAGAACGGCTGGATGTTGTCGACGGCGTCGAGGTTCGGGCCGGAGGGCACGCGGGCCGTCGTCAAAGGGGTGCCGTCGGTCGCCGAGGTACGGCGGTTCCTGTCCTCCCCGCAGTGGGTGGACGTGCACGAGGCGGTGACCGGCCAGTTCGTCTCCACCTCGGGGCTCGGCCTCAAGGTCGTGGCGCCGGTCGCCGGGTTCACGTGGCGCGACCCCGAGGCCGGCGGCGAAGCCTCTATCGGCTGGTACCGCGACGCGCAGGCCGCACGGGGCGTCGAGCGAGACTCGGGCCGGGCCCGGATCCTGGCCTACAACGAGGACGACGTGCGGGCCACGCGGGCGGTGCGGGAGTGGATTTCGCGGAGGGCCTGACCTGCGGGTTCGGGTGCGGTCCGCTGTCCGCTGTCCGCTGTCGCTGTCCGCTGTCGCTGCCAGCTGTCGCTTGGCCCGCCGCGTCAGCTACCGCCCGGACCGCCCGCGTGGGTTGCACGACATCGCCCTCGGGCTGCAAGACAGAATGCGCGAGATCCCGGCTGGAATTCGCGCATTCTGTCGTGCAACTGCGGTGACGCGTCGTGCAACCCGAGGCGGCGGCGCGTCACGCGGCCGCGGGGGGCCTGCGAGCGCTGCTCAGCGCGGGGCCATGCGCAGGGCGCCGTCCATGCGGAAGCTCTCGCCGTTGAGGTAGTCGTGCTCGACGATCGCGCCTGCCAGCTGCGCGTAGTCCGACGGACGGCCCAGGCGCGAGGGGAACGGAATCGCGGCCTCGAGGGACTTCTGGAACTCCTCGGTCAGGCCCTTGAGCATCGGGGTCTCGATGGTGCCCGGGGCGATGGTGTTGACGCGGATGCCGAACTGGGCGAGGTCACGCGCGGCACAGATGCCCATCGAGTAGACGCCACCCTTCGAGGCGGCGTAGGCGATCTGGCCGACCTGGCCCTCGTAGGCGGCGACGGAGGCGGTGTTGATGATGACGCCGCGCTGGCCGTCCTCGTCCACGGTGTCCTGGGTGGACATGGCCTCGGCGGCCAGACGCATGACGTTGAAGGTGCCCACGAGGTTCACCGAGATGCAGGTCTGGAACAGGTCGAGGGCGTGCACGCCGCGCTTGGAGACGATGCGGGCGGCCGGCGCGATGCCGGCGCAGTTGACCACGACGCGCAGCGGGGCGGCCTCGGTGGCGCGGGCGATCGCGGCCTGGACGTCGGACTCGCTGGTGACGTCGGCGGCGATGAGGGTGATGCCCTCGTCGATGCCCTGCTCGACGGCCTTGTCGATGGACTGCTGCAGGTCCAGACCGAAGACGGTGGCGCCCTTCTCGGCGAACGACCGCGCGGTGGCGTTGCCCAGACCGGAGGCGGCGCCGGTGACGATGACGGATGCACCCTTGATGTCCACGGGCGATGTCCTTTCCTTGGGGGGTCAAGCACTGGAGAAGTGCAATTACTAGGCAGTGCAAGTGTTACGCCCACCAGTGTCCCAGAACCGCCGTCAGCGGACGTGGAAGGCCTGGCTCTGCCCCCGCACGGGGAAGAGTCGGCCGTCGATTCCCCGGCCGGAGGCGGTGTAGACGATCCGGTACTCGCCGCTCGGGGTGCCGTTCGGGATATCCCAGGTGATCAGGGCGTTCGTGACGGTGAGCAGGCCCTCGAACACGATCATCGTGGACCAGTCGCCGTCGTCGTGGGCCCGCACCCAGCGGCCGCCGTCGTTGCGCTCGACAGCGAGGTAGGTGTCGCCGCGGCGCAGGTCGGAATTGGGGTGGGTGCCGCTGAACCGGACCGTCACCCGCTGGCCGATCCGGTACTCGGTCTGCGGCGGGTCGAGCACGTCGCCGAAGTTCCGCAGCGGGGCCGGGGTGTCCACGAGCGGGTTGCCGAGCGGCGAGGTGGGGACCCGGCCGGTGAGGTCACGCTCCGGGGAGCCGGGGTCGAGCGGCGTGCCCGCGCGCATGGAGCGGGCCAGGTCGGCGGCGACCTGCTGGATCGCCGGGAGAGTCCACGGGCCGAAGATGGTCGCGCCGCCCTCGTAGTTCTGTGCGGCGTACTCCTCGGGAGTGGTGACGTAGTGACCGTAGGCGTTGGAGTAGCCCTGCACGGTGACGTGATCCTCGGGCACGCCCAGTTCCGCGGCGAGTGTCCTCCGCAGCCGCAGTCCGGCCACGATGGTCGGCTCGAACCCGAGGGCGAACAGGTGGTGCCCGCCGAGCCGCACCAGGTGGAACGGGAAGACGCGCTGGATGGCGTTCGGGACCAGCCCCATGGGGAGCAGGACGTCCTTGGGGGCGTGCGCCTCGCGGAGCCAGGCCGGGATCACCACGTCGGTGATGGACTTGATCGCGGGGTTGCCGCCGCGATCACCCTCGGCGAAGGGCAGTTCGTCGCCACCGCCGCCGTCCTCCTGGCTGCCGGAGGCGAACGATGCGCCCAGCGCCGCGACGGCGGTCCGATGGGTGCGGCCGTCACCGGTGAACTCGGGTCGCACCTCCACCGCCGACATGTCGACCCACGTGTGCCGCACGTCGATGCCGCCGCCGAGTCCGCGCACGCCGCGGCCGATCTGGTCCCGCGCCGCGGCGTACTGCCGCTCTCCGTTGATACGGGTGTTGAGCCACTCGTCGGCGGTCGGCCCCTGCCCGGGCTCGAGGTCGAGGTTGGGGCTGATGTCGCCGGGGTTGGTCTGGGCGAACGCGGTGATCAAGCCGGGGGTGCCGCCGGCGAGGTAGTCCTGCCCGGCGACCTCCCGCTCCCAGTGCCAGGCGGCGTAGCCCTTGTTGTCGGAGGACGCGAGCAGCGAGTGCGAGGTCATGGAGGTGGCGTGGGTGGCGAACCAGTTGAGCACGCCGACGAGCCGGCCGCCGCGGGTGATCTGGAGAGACTGGGAGCGCGGGTCGATGCCCTCGGGGAAGTGCGCCCGCTCCTCGGGGGTGTCGCGGTCGAACGAGCCACGCGAGCGGTTGACGCCGGCGTCGCGCAGGGCGCCGGTGGTCACCCCGACGGTCGAGGGGGCGAGGTCGTGGTGCGCCATGCGGACCGCGTCGACGATGCCGGCGCAGTTGGCCTCGAAGGTGACCGGGCGGAAGCCCAACATCGACAGGTCGACCATCGGGTGGCCGGAGGTGCCGCCGGGTGCGACGTGGGTGTGCGTGGCGGTGATGACCACGTTGCCCTCGTGGTAGGTGCTGCCGAACTCGGCCGCCAGGCGGCGCAGGACCTCCTGTTGGATGGACTGGAAGACGAGCCCGATCTCCGCCGTGACGTGGAGGAACCGGGGTGACGACGACGAGTCCGCGAAGATGAATGCCCGCGCGCGCTGCCGCAGGTGCAGGCCGACCGAGATCTGCTCGGTGTCCGCGTACCCGTTGAATCCGGCACCCAGCGGCTCTCCGGTCATGTCGCCGATACCGCGGCCGACGTACATGGCGGTGGGCTGAGCGGTCGCCAGGGGTGGCAGAACGGATTGCAGGGCCGCGACCCCGCCGAGCGCTGCTGCCCCGCCGAGTACCGTGCGGCGGCTGACCGTGGCCGGGCGTGCGGGTTTCGGGTCGGCGGTGCTCGGGCTGCCGTGGGTCTGGTCGGCGGTCATCGGGGCTCCCCGGGTGTGTGGGCGTCAGGTGACCCGGGTCCGGTGATCGAGGTCACGTCGTTCAGGGCGACGGTACCCAATCGGACGCTCGTCCGGCGGTTCTCTCTGCGGGCCGGCTGGCCCGCGGCACACCCGGACTTGCCTTCCACACGGCCGGAGGCCGGGGTAGGAGCGTGTCCTACCCCGGCCTCCGGGGTGCTCGATCGTGCGCGGGGCGTCGCCGCCCGGGTCGGACGAGCGGTGTCAGCCCTTGGCAGCGGCGTAGCGCTGGGCGACGTCCTCCCAGTTGATGACGTTCCACCAGGCCTTGACGTAGTCCGGCTTGACGTTCTTGTACTGGAGGTAGAAGGCGTGCTCCCACATGTCCAGCATGAGCAGCGGGGTGATGTTGATGGAGATGTTGCCCTGCTGGTCGGTGAGCTGCTGGATGACCAGCCGCTGCCCGATGTGGTCCCAGCCCAGGACGGACCAGCCCGAACCCTGCAGCGTGGTGGCCACGGCGTTGAAGTGGGTCTGGAACTTGTCGAACGAGCCGAACTCGGCGTCGATCGCAGCGGCGAGCTCACCCTCGGGCTGGCCGCCGCCGTTCGGCGACATGTTCTTCCAGAACACCGAGTGGTTGGTGTGGCCGCCCAGGTGGAAGGCCAGGTTCTTGCTCAGCAGCGGGGCCTTGGCGGCGATGGTGCCGTCCTCGCGGGCCTCGGCGAGCTGCTCGAGGGCGTCGTTGGCGCCCTTGACGTAGGTGGCGTGGTGCTTGGAGTGGTGGAGCTCCATGATCTCGCCCGAGATGTGGGGCTCGAGAGCGCCGTAGTCGTAGTCGAGATCGGGAAGAACGTACTCGGCCATAGTGGAGTGTCCTTTCAATTGGGTGACGCGCTGCGCTCGGGTCTCGCCCGTGTCGCCCGTCACGACGTCCGCTTCCCACCATAGTGATCCGGCAGCCGTCGCGTCGGCCCCGTCCCCGCGGCTTCCGGCTCCCTCCGCCGCGCGGCGCCCCGGTCCGTCGGTGTGTGGGCCCGGAGACGTGGGGTGAACTGCCATGATCGGGGGCGTGGATCACTCGGATAGGCCAGCCGGCCGTGTCATCTCCGTGTCAGCGGTGGTGCTGACCCGACCCGACGGCGCGGTGGTGACGGTGCGCAAAGCGGGCACCGATCGCTTCATGCTCCCCGGCGGGAAGTGGGAGCGCGACGAATCGCCGCTCGAGTGCGCGATCCGCGAGCTCGACGAGGAGCTGGGGGTGAGGCTGTCACCCGGGCAGCTCACGCCGCTCGGCCGGTTCACCACGGCCACCGCCAACGAACCCGGCTTCCGGCTGGTGTCGGAGGTCTTCGCGGCAGGGGTCGACGGACATCAGCGACCCCGGGCCGAGATCGCCGAGGCGCGGTGGGTGACGACCGGGCAGATGGCGGAGATCGCCGCGCGCGACGAGTCGGACTGTGCGCCGTGGGCTCCGCTGCTGGTCCGCGTGGCCCGCGACCACCTCACGTAGCCGCCGTGGTGGCTGCCGGCCGCGGTCAGACGGCGAGGAGCGCGACGAGGAGGACCAGGAGGACGAGGGCGGCCGTCACGGTCATCCGCAGGTTGCGGCGCCGGACGTGGTCGCTGCACCCCGAACCCTCGAACGGCTGATTCTGTTCGCCGTCGAGGATGTCGCGCAGTTGCTGCGCGACGGGTTTGGAACCTGACACGTCGAGACCCCCTCGCTCGTACTTGCGTCAGCCTAACGCGAACTATGGCACTCGTCACATCTCATCCGGGTCACGATCGCGGAACAGGGTTACCCTGGCGGCATGGGCTGGCTACAGGATGCGATCCGACTTTCCGCGATGCGTACGGCGACCGAGGTCATCGACGCCGAATCGGCGTTGCCGGGCCGGCAGGAGCCGGTCCCGGTCGCGTCGGCGAACATCGTCACCGGCAATCCCATGACCCCGCCGTTCCCGGACGGGCACGAATCGATCGTGCTCGGGCTGGGCTGCTTCTGGGGTGCGGAGAAGGTGCTCTGGGAACTCGACGGCGTATGGACCACCTCGGTGGGATACGCCGGCGGCTGGACTCCCAACCCCTCGTATCAGGAGGTCTGCACCGGCGGCACCGGCCACACGGAGGTCGTCCGGGTGGTGTTCGACCCGCAGGTGCTTCCGGTCGAGAAGCTGCTGGCGACGTTCTTCGAATGGCACGACCCCACCCAGGGGATGCGTCAGGGCAACGACATGGGCACGCAGTACCGCTCGGCGGTCCTGACCTCCACCCCGGCACAGCTCGAGGCGGCCCGCCGGATCGCCGACGCCTACGGCGAGAAGCTCGCCGATGCCGGCTTCGGGTCGGTGACCACCGAGCTCGGCATGCTGGACGAGGTCAGGTCGGGGCGGTACTTCTTCGCCGAGGACTACCACCAGCAGTACCTGGTCAAGAACCCCGGCGGTTACGACTGTCACGTGCGCAGCGGGGTCGCCTGCCCGGCCTGATCGCGGCCGGAGGGATGCAGAAGGGCCCCGCCGGGAGAATTCCCGGGCGGGGCCCTTCTGTCGGATCCTGCGAGTTCAGCTCACCGTGAGGTCACGGGGCCGGATGCTCGGATCAGATGACGGTGATGTTCTCCGCCTGCAGGCCCTTGGCGCCCTGCGCGACGTCGAAGGAGACCTGCTGGTTCTCCTCGAGCGAGCGGTAGCCCGAGCCCTGGATGGCGGAGAAGTGGGCGAAGACGTCGGCCGAGCCGTCGTCGGGGGCGATGAAGCCGAAGCCCTTGTCAGCGTTGAACCACTTCACGGTACCGGTAGCCATAGTGGCGTCCTTTCGAGAGTCGGTGCCCCGCTTGTCGGGACACCAGGTGATGCAGCAGAGAGCGAGCTGTGTTTCCCTGCGGTGCCGCATCATCCCCGAGAGGACGGTGGTCTACAGAAATACAACGTACTGTTTCAACTACTGGCAATGACACTACATACCAAGAGGCGTTACGTCACGTCTTCGTGATGACGCGTACATGAACTAATGGTGTCGGCCTCCGCGGGCGGCCGCCCGCACCACCTCGGCGAGGACCAGAGCGTGGTTGTGCTCGGTGTCTTTCGCGGCGTATGCCAGCACGACCCCGGGATCAGCGGCCAGCCCGGCCAGATGGTCGACGGCCTCCGCGCCCTCGGCGCTGTCGAGCTCGGCCCGGTAGCGCTCGGAGAACTCCTCGAAATCGAGGTCCCCGCCGTGGAACTCCTTGCGCAGCTCCGGACTCGGGGCGGCGTCCTTGCACCACTCGTCGTGGGCGAAGGCGTCCTTGCGCACGCCCCGCGGCCATAGGCGGTCCACGAGCACCACGCTCGCGCCGCCGGGATCGGCCTCGCCCGAGACGAGGTCGTGGACTCGGATGCACGTCACGGCCATGCGTCCATCCTGCGCCTCCGACCCGCCTCGGGGCCAGCGTCGACGGTGCCGGCCCGCGCTGTGCCAGCATGGGGCGCATGACCACACCGCGACGGCAGGGGCAGTGGCGCTGGGTCGCGCACCCGCCGTGGCGCCCCCCGACGCAGGTGGCCCGCCCGCCGGTCCCCCGGCACCGCGCCGGGCCGGCGTGGCGGCAGCGGACGCCCCGCTACCCGGCCACCCCGCGCTGGGGACTCCCGCTGGTCGCGGTCCCCAGGCAGCTCGAGCCGCCGGCCGCCCCGAGGCGGACCCGGTTGGCCGACGCGGCCCCCGGCATCGCGGGCGCGGCCATCGCCTGGTTCGTCGCCACCGCCGTAGCCCACGGCCTGCGCTACCTCGCCCTGGCCTGGTACGCCGACCGGGTGGCGCCCTGGTGGATCGAGGCGGTCACCACCGCCCTGGTCTGGGTGACCGGCACCGTCGCGATCGCGATCGCCGTCAGCGCGGCCGTCACGGCCACGGCCTGGCTCGTCGAGGCACGCCGACGGGCGTACGAGCCCGGCACGGACCCCCGGTCGCGGGCCGGCTTGTGGGCGGGCAGCCTCGTCGTCGTCGTCAACTTCTTCCGCCTCCCCGTCTACCTGGAGGAACTGCGCCGGGCGTCCCCGCGCGCCCCGTCCCGATCCGCACTGCGCCGCTGGTGGGCAGCCTGGGCGGTCAACGTCGGGGCCGTCGCGGTGGCCTACTGGAGGAGCACCGGCGACGGGCCCCAGGCCGCCGCCGACACCGTCCTGCTCACCATGGTCGCGGCACTCACCGCCGCCTGGGCGTTCCGCGAGACACGGGGTGTCATGCGGAGTTTCAACGACCCTTCCCCTCGGTTCACCCGCCGGTTCATCGCGGCGGGGATCGTGGGGTCGGAGTCCGCATCCCGGAAGGAGTGAGACGTGACGGTCCACGAGGCCACCCACCTGCCGTCCCCGGTGCCCACGCGCAGCGGGGTCGTCGCCCACCGTGGCGCCTCCGCCGAGTTCCCCGAACTCACCCTCATCGCCTACCAGCAGGCGCTCGAACAGGGCGCCGAGGCGCTCGAGGTGGACGTCCGACTCACCGCCGACGGCGTCCCCGTGCTGCTGCACGATCCGCGGACCACCCGCGTCGGTGACCGCGACCTGTGGGTGCACTCCAGCACCCTCGAACAGCTCTCCGGTCTCGACGTGGGGTCGTGGCACCCCGTCCACTCCTCGCCCGAGCCCGTGTTGACGCTCCGCAGCTTCCTCGTACTGGCCGAGGCGTACCCGCACGTCAAGCTGTTCCTCGAGACAAAGCACCCGGTGCCCTCAGGCGGGAGGGTCGAGGTCGCGCTGCGCGACGAGCTCGCGTACTTCGGCCTGGACCGGCCCGCCTCCTTCGCCGACTCGCGGGCCGTGATGATGAGCTTCTCCGTGATGGCGGTGCGACGGTTCCGGCAGCTCGCGCCCGCGGTGCCGACGGTGCAGCTGCGCGAGCGGCGCAACGTGCTCAAGTCGTGGCCCGCCGAGGGGTTCGGGGCGCAGCTGATGGGGCCGAGCATCGCGGCGATCCGGGCGCGGCCGTGGTTGGTCGACTACTGGCGCTCGCGTGGGATGGGTACCTACTGCTGGACCGTCGACGACCCGGCCGACCTGCTGCTGTGCCGGGATCTCGGCGTGGAGTGGGTCGGCACCAACGTCCCGTCGCGGGCGCTCGCCGTGCTGGACGGGCCCGGGCGGGCCGGACGGAGAACTCCGAGGTCCGGGAGCGCGGGAAGCGGTGGCGCACCGTATCGTGGTGGCCGTGGGTAGAAGGAATCGCCATAACGAGCCCAAGTCCGGCGGCAACCGCCAGGCCAAGATCGCCGCACGCGCGGCCGAGCGGGAGGAACTGAGCGTCGATCCGCGTCCGTTCGTCGGCTTCGCCGGCGAGTGCGACATGGTCGCCATGCGCGAGTTCGTGCCGTCGGCCACCGGGCGCCTGACCACGGTCGCAGATGGCCGCGATGTCACCATCGCGACGGTCCTGCCCGGCGCCATCGCGGGCCTGGTCCGCGACGAGGAGCTGGGCGGCGAGGCGTTCGTCGGACTGCAGGTGCAGGTCCACGGCCCCGACGTCGCCGCGGACCTCGCGTACGCCGTGGAGTGGGCCACGCGCGCGGGCCATGGCGAGACCCTGAGCGCCGCGCATCCGGACGGCTCCACCCCGGCCCTGGGCGACGTCGTGGTCGCCGACGCCCCGCTGGAGATCGAGGTCCACAACGACTTCTCCTGGTGGGTCGCCGAGGGCGTCGAGGTGCGCCCGGAGATCGAGCAGGCGATCCGCAACGCCAACGAGGTCATGATGCCGTCGGCGCGCGTGTCGGCCGAGGGTATCGAGGCGGCGTGGTGGGTCGACGCCGGCGAGAAGGCCCACATCCGCTGGGTCCGCCCGGAGGACGAGGAGGCGCTGTTCGAGGCCCTCGCCCGCGTGCACTCCGCCGGCGCCCTCGACCTGGGGGAGGGCTCGCGCTTCGCGGGCTCGTTCCGCACCCACGGCCTGCTGGTCCCGGTGTTCGACCTGGATCCGGAGATGCACCACCAGGAGTGGGCCGACGGGCTGAAGGCTCTCGACGCGCGTCTGGGCGAGGCGCTGGCGAACCAGGCCCCGCTGACGTCCGAGGAGCGCTCCTCGCGCGACGGCCTCCGGGCTCGTCAGGTCACTCTCCGCTGACATCCCGCCGGCCCCACGGGGTCGGCCCCGGGCCGCGTCGACCACCGCGTCGGCGCGGCCCTCTCGTATATGCGGTCCCCGGCGGGGCGCGTCGCCGCTTAGGATCCTCACGGATCACCGCGTCACCGGACGTGGGACGAGTCGGGCGGGGAGGGCGAGGACGTGGCTGGTCGACCAGGTTCGGACGACGACGACACCGCCCCCGTCCTCCCGGAAGTGACCGTTCCGCCGTGGCTTCGTACCGGCCCGGCCGCCGACTCCTCGGTCGCGCCCCCGAAGCCCTCGGCCCGGTCGGCCGCGGGGCCCGCGCAGGCCGATGCCGAGCGAGCCGGCGCGGGGGAGCGGGAGGAGCAGTCGCCGCCGAACCGGATCACGATCGGTGCGCAGGCGCGGGCCGCTACCGGTGACGGCCAGCCGGCCCGGGGCGCGCCGGCGCACGACGGACCGTCGGCGGATCGTCGGGGCGCCGCGGCCGGCGAGGGCGCGGGGGAGCGGGTGGTCGACGACCTGTCGACGCTGCCGTTGCGTGCCCCCGTGCCGACCTCCGGTCGGGCCGCGGCAGGCGCCCCGCGACCGGCCCCCGCGCCGGCCACCCGCAGCGCGGAGGACGTGAAGGTTCCCGCCCCGCCGCCCGCCGATGTGCCCTCCGCCTCCGCGCCGGCGCCTGTCCCCGCGACCGCGGTGCTGGACCGTCGGCCGGTCCGGATCGCCCTGCTCGCCGCCGCCGGGGTCGCGATCCTCGGCGGTTCCGCGGTGCTCGGCTACATGGTGACACGCGGGGCCACGGGCGGCGCGGCGGGGGCGGCGGTGGCCGGGGCGAACCCGGGGTGCGCGGAACTGGTCGAGGACGGGCGCGTGGTGGGCTCGGGCCCCGGCTCGTTGGACAGCCCGACGGGCGCGGTGCTGGCGTTCGACCACGCCTATTACGTCGAGCGGTCCGCCGCGAAGGCGTTCGAGGCGGTCGCCCCGACGAGCCGGATGACCGAGGAGCAGCTGCGCACCGAGGGGATCGACCGCCTCGCGGAGGGGACCACCCACTGCGTGGAGCTGCGGGAACTCGCGCCCACGCTCCTGGAGGTGGACCTCACGGAGTTCCCGCCGGAGGCGGACCCGGTCCTCATCCGGCAGCGCGTCCGCGTGGCCGAGACCCCCGGCGGCACATGGGGCATCGTCTCGATCACCCCGGCAGGCTGATCGGCGCGACGGCGCGATCGACCCGGCCGGGCCGGGGAGTCAGGGACCGGTCTCGAGGTACTCCGGGCCGGGCGTGCGGCCGGCGGCCACAGCGTCGAAGAAGCCCGTGGTCGTGGGTCCCCACACCAGGTAGGAGCCGACCGAACCCGAGGCCATGCCGTCGTGGGGGACCGTCACGGTCAGCGGGTCGGCGCTGAGCTTGCGCATGACCGAGGCGAGGTTCCAGATGTGGTCGCCGGTGTCCACGGTGACGGCCTCCGCGCCGGCGTCGAGCAGCGGCAGGGCGGTGAAGGGGTTGAGTACATTGCCGGGTGTCATGACGGTCCGCATCAGCGATCCGAGGAACTGACGCTGGTTCCGCACACGCTGCAGGTCCTGCTCGGCGAACCCGTACCGGGTGCGCACGAACCCGAGCGCCTGCGGCCCGGCCAGGATCTGGCACCCCGCGGCCAGATCGAGTCCGGCGAACGGGTCGTTGATGGGTTCCTCGAGGCAGATCTCCACCCCGCCGACGGCGTCGACGATGTCGGCGAATCCGCCGAACCCGATCTCGGCGTAGTGGTCGATGCGCACCCCGGTCTGCTGCTCGAGGGTCTGGGCGAGCAGCGGCGGACCGCCGAACGTGTAGGCGGCGTTGAGCTTGTTCTCCCCGTAGCCGGGGATGTCGACGAGCATGTCGCGCGGGAGCGAGATGAGCATCGTCCGATCGCCGTCGCGCGGGGTGTAGACCAACATCATCGTGTCGGTGCGCTTGCCGCCGGCGTCGGACTCCGAGCCGGTGGACAGCTGCGCCTGCTGCTCCGGGGTCAGTCCTTCCCGGGAGTCGGTGCCCACGAGGAGCGTGACGGTGCCGGGCGTCTTGCCGCCGCGGCCGGGGTAGTCGCCGAGGGCGTCGATCCGCTGCAGCTTCGAATCCGCCCACAGCACCGTGACCACCCCGAGGGTGAGCACCACGGCGAGCACCAGCCCGACGATTCCCAGCGGGCCGATGCGTCGCTTACGGGGCGTCCGGGCGGGACGCTGCCGGCGCCTCGTCGTCGTCGCCATGGGGGCGCCGGTGCGCGGGTCACGGCCGCCGCGACGGCGACCACGGGGATCGACCGGCTGGCGGTACGGATCGCGCCCCTCGGCACGGCGGTCTGACCGGCGCGGATCGGCGCGGGGGTCCCGGCGCTGCTGCGCGGCGTAGCGCGCGCGTTCCTCCGGCGGGAGCGGCTCCGGGTTCTGGCGGGGCTGGTAGCCGGCGCGGTTCGGGTCGCGGGCGGCGTCCCCGCGCAGGGACCGGGTGCGGGGATCCTGCGGCGCGGCGGCCCGGGGGTCACGCGGAGCCGCGGACCGGGGGTCGCGGGGCTCGCGGGGAGCGCCCGCACGGGGATCGCGCGGCGCCGCCCCACGCGGATCGCGGGGCTCACGGGGTGCGGCGGACCGGGGACCACGCGGACCGGCGGCACGGGGATCCTGCCGCGGCGCGGCGCCCCGTGAACCACCCGGATCGGCGTGCCCGCGGCGCTCGCGCGCGCGACGCCGGAGTTCAGCGGCCTCCTCAGGGGTGAGGTGCCGGCGCCTGGGGTCGTCGGTCATGGGATCGGACTCTACTTGCCCGGGTACACCCCCGGCGTCCCGCGCCGCGCCGCCGAGTCGAGCATCACAGCAGAAATCCCCTCCCGGCGCCGGTCGCCCAGGAACGGGTCAGAGCCACGCCACATGCGGCGCGATCAGCGCGTATCCCAGGAAAGCGAACACATCGAGCAGCGTGTGCGCCAGGATCAGCGGCCACAGTCGGCGCGTGCGCATCCACCACAGCGCGAACACGATCCCCATCGCCAGGTTGCCGACCCCGCCGCCGAAGCCCTGGTACAGGTGGTACGAGCCGCGCAACACCGCGGTACCGATCAGTGCGACCGCGGGCGGCACCCCGATCTGGCGCAACCGCACGAGCAGGTAGCCCACCACGAGGATCTCCTCGGCCGCCCCGTTGCCGGCCGCGGCGAGCACCAGCACGATCGGCCGCCACCACGTCTCCGTCAGCCCCGACGCGGAGACCTGCAGGTTGACACCGGCCGCGACCGCGCCCAGGTACAGCGCCAGGCCCGGGATCCCGATCACCGCCGTCAGCGCGAGCCCCCACCCCACCTGCCGCCAGGGTCGGTCGCGGACGAGCCCCACGGCCCGCGCACCGACCCCGGTGTGCGCCAGCAGCACCAGCGGCAGCAGGGCCCACGCGGTCAACCGCAGCACCCCGAGCGCCTGGTAGGCGAGGTCGAGCCAGGATTGTGTGGAACGGGAGACGTTGAGCGCCGCGGTCTGGTCCGCCAGGTCGGTGGGCGCGAGCATCGCGGAGACGAGGTCGAGCACGGCATAGAGGCCGGACAGTCCGAAGGTGACGAGGAGGACGACGACGACCTCGGCGATCAGCAGCCGCCGGACACGCCGGTCGCTGACGGGGTCGAATCGCGCCGAGTACCGGGCGAACGCCTCGCGGGGGGACAGGGCCCGTCGCAGCCCACCGGGCCGGGGCGCGGGATCCGAGGCTTCGCTGGTGCTGACTTGCACGTTCACGACGGCGCCCCGCTCAGTCCTGGAGTCGCACGTGCTCGACGATGCGCCCCATCCAGCGGGCGCCCGGGGAGGACTGCTGCTCGGTGGTCACGTACGCCACCCACCACCGCTGTTCGGGAACGCCGAACACCGCGGTGTAGACCAGCCCTCCGGCGTCGAGCCTGGCCGGGTCGTCGGGTACCACCACGTATGACACGGAAGCCCCGGATCCCGCCTCGTTCTCCACGGTGGCGGTGCGCCGGTCGTCCCGGACGCCGGTGACGCCCAGGACGTACTGCTGGATGGTCTCGGCGAGAGCGGTGGCGGCGCCTTCGTTGTCGGCGATCGCCGCGGCGGCGATACCCGGCTCGAGGGCGCCGGCGAGGATGCGGGTGTCCGGGGCCCGTCCCGACCCGACCGGCACGAGCTCGAGTGAGCCGAACTCGGCGTCGGCACGGGCCCGCCACCCCACCGGGACCACGATCTCCAGTCCCGATGCCTGGTCGAGGTGATAGTCGCCGTGCAGGGTCGAGTCACGGGGCAGCACCGACTCGGGGGCCGTGGCCACCGCGACCACGATGAGCAGGGCGAGCAGCCCCAACGCGACGTGGATCGTGCGGGGTCCCCGATTCTCCTCCGGGGTGAGGTGCGAGGCGTCCGGGGCGTCATCCGGGGCCGGGGTGTAGTCGGCCGCGAATTCCGGGCCGGTGGAGTCGTCGGAACCCATCGCTGGAGAGCGTAGCAACGCCAGGGGCACCAGGTCGGGCTGTGCGGACGCGGCGGGGGCGCACGGTGTAGACCTTAAGTCCATGACGGTGTCGCTTGAACTGCTCGGCCGTGGTCCCTCCCGGCCCGACCTGCTGGACGATCTCGTGGTGGACGAGGCCTCGATCGTGGAGGTGCTGGGCAGGTGGTCGGTCACGGCGCCGGTGGTGGTGGCGCCGGATCCGGTGACCGGGCAGCCGGCCCTCGACGAGGTCATGGAGGTGTTGGCAGGGGGGACCCCGGCCGTCGTCGACGTGGCTCCGGGGCTTGCCGCGATCGCCGGCACGGCGGCGCCCGCCGACCCGGCCGCACCGACCCCCGGCCCGGATCAGGCCCAGAGTGCCGCGCACCTCGCGGACCTGCTGGCGGTGGCCTCCCACGCCGGCGTGGGGTTCGGCTCGGGCCTCGTGCCCCGCTGCGCCGACGCCTCGCAGGTGTGGGCGCTGCTGTCCGGCGCGGTCGCCGCGATGACCGGAGCAGACATCCGGGCCGCGATCGCCGAGCCTGACCCGGCCCGGATCGTGGGCCTGTCCCGATCGGCACGGGAGGCGATCCGGGATGTCGTGACGTGCGTGCTCGTGCCGCATGATCAGCTCGCGACCATCGAGTCCGCCCTCAGCCCGGTGGACGACGACTGACGCTGGCTAGGCTTGTCGTCGTGGTCACCGTCGCCTACCTCGGCCCCCCCGGCACGTTCACCGATGCCGCCCTGCACCGATTCCGCGCCGACGCCCGGATAGCGGCCCTCCTCGCCGACGCCCGGGCCGTACCGGCCGGCACCCCGGATGAGGCGCTGGACCTGGTCCGCGCCGGCGACGCCGACTACGCGTGCGTCCCGTTCGAGAACTCGGTCGACGGCACCGTCAACCCCACCAGCGACGCCCTCGCGGTGGGGGGCCGGCTCCAGATCTTCGCGGAGACCCAGATCGACGTGGTCTTCTCCATCCTCGTCCGCCCCGGCACCACCGCGGAGGACGTGGCGGTCCTGCGCACCCACCCCGTGGCCGCCGCGCAGGTCCGACGCTGGGTCGGGGAGAACCTGCCGAAAGCGCGTATCGAGACCACCTCCTCCACCGCTGCCGGCGCCGAGGAGGTCGCCGCCGGGAGTGCCGACGCGACTGCCGCGCCCGCCCGCGCCGGGGAGATCAACGGGCTCGTCCCGCTCGCGGAGAACATCGCCGACGTCGGCGGGGCCCGCACCCGGTTCGTCCTGGTCGGCCGGCCCGCGCCGCCCACCCCGCGCACCGGCCACGACCGGACCTGCGTGATCTTCGGACTGCCCCATCAGCCAAACTCGCTGGTGCAGGCGCTGACCGAGTTGTCGATCCGTGACATCGATCTCACCCGCATCGGCTCGCGGCCCACACGCGTCGAGCGGTTCACCTACCTGTTCCACGTGGACCTCGTGGGCCACATCGACGACCCGATGGTCGCCGAGGCGCTCGTCGCCCTGCGGCACCGGACCGAGAGCCTGCGCTACCTGGGCTCGTGGCCCGTCGCCGATCTCGCGGAGGCCGGTTCGCCGCCGCCGGACCGCGCCGACGAGACGGCCTGGCTCGAGGGGCTCCGCCGCGGCGAGGGCGTCGGATGAGCGCCCGCCTGCACCTCGTCCGTCACGGGCAGACACCGTCCAACGTCGCCGGGGCGCTCGACACCGCGCTGCCGGGGGCGCCGCTGACCGAGCTCGGTCGCGAGCAGGCGGCGCTGGTGGGGCAGGAGCTGGCCGGCTCCGGGATCTCCCCGACCGTCGTGATGAGTTCCGAGGCGGCCCGGGCCCGCGAGACCGCCGGGCTCGTCGCCACCGAGATGGGCCTGCCGACGCAGGCCGTGCCCGGCGTCTACGAGGTGCAGGCCGGTCGCTACGAGATGCAGACCGGTGTCGAGGCGATGCTCGCCTACAACCGGCTCATGCGCGACTGGCTCGAGGCAGGCGACCTGACCGCGAGCCTGCCCGACGGGGAGAGCGCCCTCGACGTGCAGGACCGGACGATGCCGCTGGTCGCCGAACTGCGCGAGTCGTACCTCGACAACGGGATCGACGTGGTCCTGGTGGTGCACGGTGCGGTCATGCGGATGATGGCCGTGTTCGCCGGCGCCGCGCCCTCGCAGTGGGCCCTGGACAACCACATCGCCAACTGCGGGGTCATCGAGCTCGCCCCGGACGGTGGCGGCTGGTCGTGCGAGCGGTGGGGCGACCACCTGGGGCGGCCCGCGTTCTGACCCGGGACGGGGCCTCCGGGCCGGTGAGCGCGGCCGCGCTCAGCCCCAGCCGAGCTCGTGCAGGGTCTCCTCGCCGATGCCGAAGTGGTGGGCGATCTCGTGGATCACCGTCACCGCGACCTCGTGGACCAGTTGCTCCTCGGTCGAGCAGAAGTCGCACAGCGCGTCCCGGTAGATCGTGATGGTGTCCGGCAGGAATCCCGAATAGGTGGTGTCGCGCTCGGTCAGCGCCACGCCCTCGTAGAGGCCCAGCAGGCCCGGCTCGTCAGGGTTGCGGTCGGCGATGAGCACCACGACGTTGTCCATGGCCCGGAACAACGCGTCCGGCACCGAGTCCAGCGCGTCGTCGACCAGGTGCTCGAAGCGGGCTTCGTCGACCCTGATGCTCACGAGGCCCCGTCCGCGTCTGGCGTCACGGGTTTCCGCCGGGGACGGGCACCGAGATCGTGCTCTGGTCGCCGCCTGTCGTCGCCCCGGCCTCACCGCCCGGCTGCTGGCCCGGCGGCGGGATGATCGTGGTGGTGGGCGCGACCGGCGTCTGGCCGTCGACCAGCACGCCCTGCGTCGCCGAGCCCCGCAGTACCGCGAACGGCCCCGGATCCGCCGACCTCATCAGCCCGCAGTTGACCGTGCGGCTACCGGTGAGCCAGGACACCTCGGAGATCGGGTTGACCAGCGTCGAGATGAGGGTGCTGCGGCGAAGCGCCTCGCCGTCCCCGAAGTAGGCGATGCCGGCGTCCAGGCATGCCTGCGCGGTGAGTTCGGACTGCACCGACGGCTCCGGCGGGGTGGGGCCCTCCGGGAAGATCCCGGAGACGTCGAGGTCGTACACGATCTCGATCGAATGGTCCTCTGCACAGGGGATCGGCGCGCCGGGCAGCCCCTCGGCGGTGAACCCCAGGCACGTGCCGGGCTCCCACCGGCGGTGCTGATCCGCCTCGGCGAACAGTCCGGTCGACAGCGCCGAACGCCCGTCGAGCTCGGACGCGGCGACGCCGCACAGCACGCTGTGATCGCCCTTGTCCCACCCCTCCTGCGACGGCGGGACGACCAGACCGGTGAAGCGGCCCTCCGGATCGACCTCGCGGCCGCCCGCGTACTCGGTGACGAGGGGCAGGCAGCGGTCGGTCCCGACGGGGGCCAGGTCGGCGGAGTCCGGCAGCGGCTGGTCGTCGCCGAACCCGGGGACCTCGGAAAGGTCGATGCGGGCCGCGACCTCGAACCGGTGCGGCTGCGCGCAGTCGACCGTGTCGAACGATGACACCTGGTCGGCGGCGTCCACGGACCAGGTCAGACAGGTGCCCGCCGTGGCACCCGCATAGGCGGGGCCGGACAGCGTGCGCGGGTCGACCTGCGGCACCACGGCGGCGATTCGACCGGCGCGGTCGGAGCTCGGGTCGTTGATGGCCGAGACCATGAGCGCGCCCGTGACCGCCGCGCCGGAGAGGATCGCGACGAGTGAGGCCATGACCGCGCCCCGCGAACGGAGCAGGGACCGACCTTGATCAGAGGATCGGGAGGTGGGGGTCATCGCTCCTATGATGCCGTAATCCCGCCGTGGCGATAGGATCCCGGACATGAGCGGACACGACCACGAGCAGCAGGACGGGACCGACAGCGGTGCGCGTTCGCCGCGCGAAGGCGTGGACCCGGAGGTCCTCGAGTTCGCCCAGATGCTGTTCCAGCTGGCCAGAGACGGTGAGACCGAGCGGCTCGCCGCCTACGTCGACGCGGGCGTGACCCCGGATCTGACCAACGAGCGTGGTGACGCGCTTCTCATGCTGGCGGCCTACAACGGGCACCCGGAGACCGTCCGGGCGCTCGTCGAGCGCGGCGCGGAGGTGGACCGGGCCAATGATCGCGGTCAGACCCCGTTGGCCGGCGCCGTGTTCAAGGGCTACGGCGAGGTCGTCCGCATCCTCTTCGAGGCCGGCGCCGACCCGAACGGTGGCGTCCCCACCGCCATCGACACGGCGCGCATGTTCGAGAAGGACGCCTTCCTCGAGCTCTTCGGCGTCTGAGCCACCGGTCTCGAGTCGCTCCGCGCGGGGTGGAATGTGAGGTGGAGCCCGGATCGTCGGGTGGGACGGGGCCGCTAGGCTGGGGCCCGTGATCGATCTCAAGCTGCTCCGCGAGAACCCCGACCTCGTCCGCGACTCCCAGCGGACCCGTGGCGAGGACCCGACGCTGGTCGACCAGCTGCTGTCCGCCGACGAGTCCCGCCGGACGTCCATCGCGGCCGCCGACACCGCGCGTGGTGAGCAGAAGGCCCACGGCAAGAAGGTCGGCCAGGCCTCGCCCGAGGAGCGCCCGGCGCTGCTGGAGGCCGCCGGCGCGCTGAAGCAGGCCGTCAAGGACGCGGAGGAGTCGGAGAAGGCCGCCGCCGCCGAGGTCGACCGGATCCAGCGGCTGCTGTCCAACGTCGTCGAGGAGGGCACGCCCGCCGGCGGCGAGGACGATTTCGTGGAGATCGAGCGGATCGGCGAGATCCCGACCTTCGACTTCGAGCCCAGGGACCACCTCGAGCTGGGCGAGAGGCTGGGTCTGCTCGACATGGAGCGCGGCGCCAAGGTCTCCGGCGCCCGCTTCTACTTCCTCACCGGCTACGGCGCGCTCCTGCAGCTGGGCATGCTGCAGCTCGCCGCGCAGAAGGCCACCGCCAACGGGTTCACCCTGATGATCCCGCCGGTGCTCGTGCGCCCGGAGATCATGCAGGGCACCGGCTTCCTGGGCGCCCACGCCGACGAGGTCTACAAGCTCGAGGCCGACGACCTGTACCTGGTCGGCACCTCAGAGGTCGCGCTGGCCGGCTACCACCAGGGCGAGATCCTCGACCTGTCGGAGGGCCCCAAGCGCTACTGCGGTTGGTCCTCCTGCTTCCGTCGCGAGGCCGGCAGCCACGGCAAGGACACCCGCGGCATCATCCGTGTCCACCAGTTCGACAAGGTCGAGATGTTCTCCTGGTGCAAGCCGGAGGACGCCCACGCCGAGCACCAGCGCCTGCTGGGTTTCGAGAAGGAGATGCTGCAGGCCATGGGCCTGCCGTTCCGGGTGATCGACATCGCCGGCGGCGACCTGGGCTCCTCGGCCGCGCGCAAGTTCGATTGCGAGGCCTGGGTCCCCACGCAGGACGCCTACCGCGAGCTCACGTCCACCTCGAACTGCACCACCTTCCAGGCCCGCCGCCTCGGGGTGCGCTACCGCGACTCCACCGGTAAGCCGCAGACCGCGGCCACCCTCAACGGGACGCTCGCGACCACGCGCTGGCTCGTGGCGATCCTCGAGAACCACCAGCAGGCCGACGGCTCGGTCGTGGTCCCCGAGGCGCTGCGCCCGTTCGTCGGCAAGGACGTACTCGAGCCCCTCCGCTGACACCCGGCATCCGCTCCGGCGCCTGCTCGTCCGGACCGGATCCGCTCCCCGGGTGCGCTCCCGCGTGCGCACCGGCGGGAGCGGGGGTTCATCCCCGGGGAGCGTCTCTGCCCGGGGCCGGGGCCGAGGCCGGGGTCCGCGCGGACCCCGGTCAGGGGCGGAACAGCATCATCACGCCGCTCGCGCTGGCGCACGTGCGGCCGTCGGTGTCGGTGACCTTGGCCTGCACCACGCACGTCGACCGGCCCACGTGCTCGACCTCGGCGCTGATCGTCGCGGGCGTGCGCTCGAGGCGCAGGGCACGGATGTAGCGGACGGTGAGGTCGAGGGTGTTGTAGCCGACGCCCGGCTCGACGACGGTGGCCGTGGCATAGCCGAGCGCGGAGTCGACCCAGCCCGAGACGATCCCGCCGTGGACGGTGCCGCCGTTGTTGAGCGCCCACTCGGCGGGCGTGGCGGTCATGGTCACCGAGCCCTCCGCGGCGGCGGTGAGGCGTACCCCGAGGGTGTGTGCGCCGGGGGAGAGGTGGCGCTCGCCGCGGATGATCTCCTCGAGCGCCGCCAGGCCGGCGTGCACGCGCTCCGACGGGTCGGCGGGCGTGGCGGCCCAGGAGTATCGGCGGCTATGCGACTCGGGATCGACCGAGTCGAAGGGGGCGTGGTCCACGCCGCCGAACCTACACGGCCACGGACACGGCGGGCCGAGCGCGGCGTGGGCCGCTACGCTGTGGGGCGTGGAGCTGCTCTATACGGGGATCATCGGGTTCGCCCGCACGATGTTCAAGGTCCAGGGTCTGGACATCACCATGCGCGGGGAGCATCACTTCCCCGAAAAGGGCGGCGCGGTGGTGGTGATCAACCACACCGGGTACTTCGACTTCGTCTACGCCGGCATCCCGGCGCGTGAGCACAAGCGGTTCATCCGCTACATGGCCAAGGCCGAGGTGTTCGACCATTCGGTCGCGGGTCCGATCATGCGCGAGCTGCGGCACATCCCCGTCGACCGGGCGGCCGGCAAGCACTCGTTCGACGAGGCGGTCAGGCGGCTGCGCGCCGGCGAGCTGGTGGGCGTGTTCCCCGAGGCCACCATCAGCCGCAGTTTCGAGATCAAGGACTTCAAGTCCGGCGCGGTGCGAATGGCACTCGAGGCCGGCGTGCCGATCCTCGCGGTGACCATCTGGGGCTCACAGCGCGTGTGGACCAAGGGCCTGCCCAAGAAGCTGCTGCGGCCCCGGGTGCCCGTCATGATGGAGGTCAGCGAGCCGATCGAGGCCTACGAGCCCGCCGCCGAGTGCACCGCGCAGGTCCGCGCGCAGATGCAGGCCACCCTCGAGCGGCTGCAGGACGAGTACGCCGAGCGGTACGGCCCCTACCCGGCGGGGGCGAGCTGGGTCCCGGCGCGCCTCGGGGGATCGGCGCCGACACTCGAGGAGGCGTCGGTGCAGGACGAGGCCGAGCATGCCGAGCGACTGCGGCGCCATGCGGAGAAGGACGCCGCGCAGGGCGGTGGGTCGCCGGCGGGCGGTGCGGCCCCGCGATCCGGTGAACCCCGGGAGACCGACGACGGCGACCCCGTGACGGGTGGTCCGAACGTTCCGTGACCTCCTCCAGACCTCTGCTCGTCGCCTCGGATGTCGACGGCACCCTCATCGGCAGTGATCATCTCGTTCCGGCCGCCAACCGGGCGGTCGTCGAGGATATCGTGGCCGACGGCGCGTCGTTCGTCCTGGCCACGGGCCGGCCGCCGCGATGGATGTCCCAGATCGTCGACCAGCTCCCGGTGGCGCCGTTGGCGGTCTGCGCGAACGGCGCGGTGATCATGGACACCGACAGCGGCGAGTTCCTGGCCACCACGCTCCTGCAGCCGGACGCTCTCGTCGAGCTCGACGGGATCCTCCGGGAGCGCCTGCCGGGAAGCGGCATCGCGGCCGAGCGGCTCGGGCGCGACGCGGCCGACGCGGACTTCGTCGCGAGTCCCGACTACGAGCACGCGTGGATCAGCCTCGAGCACCTCGAGGTGGGGCATGACGAGGTTCTGTCCGAGCCGGTGCTCAAGCTCCTCGCCCGGGTTCCGGGAATGCCAAGCGCCGACATGGCCGGCGCACTGGAGGGGGCCGTCGAGCACCTCGCGGACATGACCTTCTCGACGACCGACGGGCTCATCGAGTTCGCCCCCCGCGGGGTCACCAAGGCCAGCGGTCTCACCGCGCTCACCTCAGGCGAGGTGGCGATCCCGGCCTCGGCGCGTTCGGCGTCCGCGCTCACGCGGGCCGGCGGGGGAGGGTCCGGCGGCGGCGTCACCGAGCGGATCGTCCCGGTGACCGTGGCGTTCGGCGACATGCCCAACGACGTGGAGATGCTGCGGTGGGCAGATCACGGGGTAGCCATGGGCAACGCGATCGCGTCGGTCCACGCGGTCGCGGACGAGGTGACGCTGAGCAACGATGACGCCGGTCTGGCGCACGTGCTGCGCCGCTGGTGGGTCTGAGTCACCCGCTCCTGCGTACCCGGCGCACAGCCGCGCGCCTCGATGAACTGCCGCTCCTGCCGGCGCGCGAGCGGGAGTTCACTTCGAGGGGCGGGAGTTCAGGCGCGGGAACGGATGCCCGCGGGCGCGGGATCGGATGCCGGCAGGCGCTGGCGCGGATGCCAGGGAGGTGTGGCCGGCAGCCGAGCGGGTCGACGAAATAGAGCACGGACCGGTCCCCACCACTTCCCCGGTGTGCCCGCCGCCCCGTGGTGGGGAGGCGGGCACACCTGGTGGGAGCCGGTCCGCGAGTCTGAGGGGTCCTACGGGTTCGGCTCGACCGAGATCTCCTTGGTGGCCGGGTCGTAGACCAGGGTGCCGCCGGTGAAGCGCTGGGCGACGGTCCCGTCCTCGCGCTCCGCCTCGCTGGACACCGGCAGGCCGAGCGGCCCGTGCTCGAAGCCCTGGGCGGCCCACGCGTCACCGATCACGCCCCACACCGGATGGGTTCCGGTCCCGGGGGAGGAGTACAGCGCACCGTTCTCGTGCTTGACCAGCGAGACGTCGCCGAACTTCTGGATCCCGGACAGCACCTTGCCCAGCGGCCCGCCGAACTGCGCGGCGAGCGCCGCGAAGTCGCCGCCGACCAGATCGCCGACCGAGCCCGTGTCGAACGGGATGTCCGCCAGGGTCATGCCGCCGGTGAGGGCGCGGGTCAGGGCGGGCACGTCGATCCGGCCGCCGTTCAGGACGGTCCGAAGCGCGGAGGTCACGGCCTCCTGGATGTCAGCCTTGTTGATGCCGGGCGCCTGCGAGCCTCCGCCTCCGCCGGTGGGCGAGCCGGAGTCGGGGTTGGACGGGGCGGCTCCGCCCCCGCCGCCGCCACCCTTGGCGTAGGAAGCCGCGATGTCACGGATCTGGCCCATCTTCGCGTAGCCGGCGTCGCCGGGACAGGTGGTGAGGCCGACGTCGCGGTGGGCGAAGATGTTCGGCAGTCGCACGGAGGTGCCGTAGCCGTACTTGGTGTACGAGGTGCCCTCGGAGTAGTGGGTGTCGGAGCCCTTGGGGTCGATACCGGCCACCGAGAGTCGCCAGCCGAGGATCTCGCCCACCTTACGGATGGTGACGTCGGGCGGGGTGAGGGTCGAGTAGTCGCCCATCATCGAGATGCCCCACGTGTTGCCGTTGAAGCCACCGGCGTGGGCGCCCTGGACGTTGCGGCTCAGGCCGCCGTGGCGGCCCTCGAAGGCCTGCCCGTACTTGTCGACCAGCACGTTGTAGCCGACGTCGCACCAGCCCAGGCTCTGGGCGTGGTAGGTGTAGATGCCGCGCATGACTCCTGCGGATTCTTCGCGGGAGTAGTTGTTGCTGCCGGCCGTGTGGTGGACGGTTGCTGCGGCGAGCGAGTCGTCGTACGTCGCGTTGCGGCAGCGCTGGGACTCGTTGGCGCCCCAGCCCGAACGGGTGATGATCGAGGGCTGCTTCGCGGCGATATCGCCGTCTGTGCCGGTCCCGCCGGTGGCCGAGACGTCGGCGAACGCGTCGGGGTCCGGGGTCGGGGTGGAGTCGGGGGAGAGCAGCACGGCCTGCACGGTGCTCGCGTCGAGCTCGCTGCTCTCGGCGACCGGCTTGATGTCCGCGAAGCGGGTCGGCACCGGCGGCGCCGCGTCGAACGCGGGCGTGGCCGGCGTGCTCGCGCGCTCCGGGGCGGTCTCGGCGGCCGGCGTGTCGGTGCGGGCCGCGATGTCCTCGTCGGCCGGCGTCTCGGCGGTGTCGGCATCAGCCTTGGCGTCGTCGTCGGAGCCGGCGGGCGCCTCGGCATCCGCGTCCGGCGCATCCGCCAGGGAGCTGTCGGACAGGTCGACGCCGCTGAGCGCGATCTGCACGGCCGTGGTGTCCAGGCCGAGGTAGACGGGCTCGGTGCCGCCGGTGCCTGTCGTGCTGTCGCCCTCGGCGTCGACCGACTCGGCCTCGAACCAGGGGCCCCACGAGCCGTCCGGGTTTTGGGCACGCACGTTGGCGACGGCCTCGGGGTGGGTTCCCTTCCAGGTGACGCCCATCATCGAGAACGGCGTCTCGGAGGTGACCTCCTTGACGGGGGACTGACCGCCGGCGATGTCCCGGTTCACGCCGGCCGCGGCGGGCGCCTCGGCGAGCGGAACCTGGACCTCGCCGGTGGGCAGACCGGTGCCGGCGGTGGTGGTGATGTCGTCGGAGGACTCGACCAACTGGTCAGGCCCGTACACGGCGAGGGGGGTGACGACGGACGCCGCGACCGCCACCGCAACGGCGAGGGTCCGGCGTCGACCGCTGAAATGCATAGGGCGGCGTCGTGTGCTCAAGGGCTTCTCCAGATCAGGTGTCTGCGGCCCGCGGCGTGGAGCCGCTGACCACTTCTCCCACCCCACCCCGCCGGCCGCGGGCGGGCCGCGGTCAGTGGGGCAGATGTGACGAACGGGGTCAATGTTAGCCAAGAAACGCGTGAAACCAAGTGGTACGGAAGTGAATTTTGGGATGACAGGCGTGTAGTTTCGAACCGGCGTACGACGACGACGACGTCCGACCAGCGCCGTGAGCGGATACCGGCGGTCGGCGGTCATCGGCAGATCAGATGCCCCCGGCGCGCCGCGGGATGGGCGAACTCGTCCGATGTGGGCGTTCCCGCGGTCGCCGACGGTGTCGTCGTCGTTGTCGTCGACCCTGCTCCGCCCCTCTGCCCGACCCCGCTCTGGTCGCCCACTACCGGCGCGCCATTAACCACCCCCCGACCCGACGGATACCCTGGGAACGAAGGACCCGCGCCGATCGGCGCGCGGCCTACTGACACGGCTGCGGAGAACCGCCGCGGCGCAGAAGTCTTCAGCGAAGGGGAAGTCGACGATGGCGGACGAGCGGCAGTGGGGCACCTACGACCTCATCGTGGTGGGGTCGGGTTTCTACGGTCTGACGGTCGCCGAGCGGGCGGCCACCGAGCTCGGTAAGCGCGTCCTCGTGCTCGACCGGCGCCACCACATCGGCGGCAACGCCTACTCGGAGGCGGAGCCCGAGACCGGGATCGAGATCCACAAGTACGGCGCCCACCTGTTCCACACCTCCAACGAGCGCGTGTGGGAGTACGTCAACAAGTTCACCGACTTCACCGGGTACCAGCATCGGGTGTTCTGCATGTACTCCGGTACCGCCTACCAGTTCCCCATGGGCCTGGGCCTGATCAACCAGTTCTTCGGCCGCTACTACTCGCCGGACGAGGCGCGCGAGCTCATCGCCGAGCAGGCCGCCGAGTTCTCCTCCGACGAGGCCGCGAACTTCGAGGAGAAGGCCATCTCGCTGATCGGGCGCCCGCTGTACGAGGCGTTCATCAAGGGCTACACCGCCAAGCAGTGGCAGACCGACCCCAAGAACCTGCCCGCCGGCAACATCACCCGGCTGCCCGTACGCTACAACTTCGACAACCGCTACTTCTCGGACACCTACGAGGGACTGCCGGTCGACGGATACACCGCGTGGCTCGAGAACATGGCGGCGGACGAGAAGATCGACGTGGTGCTCGACACCGACTGGTTCGATGTCCGCGAGGCCGTGCGCGCCGCGAGCCCGGACGCGCCCGTCGTCTACACCGGCCCGCTCGACCGCTACTTCGACTACGCCGACGGCGAACTCGGCTGGCGCACCCTGGACTTCGAGATGGAGGTCCTGCCCACCGGCGACTTCCAGGGCACCCCGGTGATGAACTACAACGACGCCGAGGTCGAGTTCACCCGCATCCACGAGTTCCGCCACTTCCACCCGGAGCGCAAGAACTACCCCACGGACAAGACCGTGATCATGCGCGAGTTCAGCCGCTTCGCCGAGCGCGACGACGAGCCGTACTACCCGATCAACGAGTCCACCGACCGCGAGCGGCTGGCCGCCTACCGCGACCGGGCCAAGGCCGAGACCGCCGCCAACAAGGTGCTCTTCGGTGGCCGCCTGGGCACCTACCAGTACCTCGACATGCACATGGCCATCGCCTCCGCGCTGACCATGTTCGAGAACACTCTCGCGCCGCACCTGCGCGACGGGGCGCCGCTCGCGGACTGACGCGGTGCCCGCGACCTGACGCAATGCGCCGCTGAGCGGGCCGCGCAGCCCCGTCGCCGCCCAGCCCCGCCGGCGTCGAGCAGAGGGTTCGGCACACATCTACTCGGCTGATGTGGGCCGAACTCTCTTGAGGATGCCTGGGCCGCCGAGGTTAGGGCTGCTCGGCGAGGGCGGCCACGATCTCGGCCCGCTGAGCCGGGTGCACCAGCGTCGGTCGGGCCTCACCGAGATGGACCAGCACCGGCGTCACGGAGGCCCAGAAGCGGCTCAGCGAACTCAGGCCCGCGTTCTCCGCGTGCGCCTGGATCCGCTCGGCGGCGGAATCGTCCGGCTGCGGCAGGTGCAGGTCCGGTCGCTTACCGATGATCTGGTTGTCCTTGCGCTCGGAGATGACGAAGCCCAGCGCGAACCCCACCGAGCGTGGCAGGTCGCCGCAGAGCAGCACGGTCGCCTCCGGGTAGTCGTCGAGGACGTGCTCGATCGCTCCCGATAGCTCGACCACCAGGGTGGCGAAGGCCTTCGGGTCTATTTTCCGTCCGCTGGACCCCGGGATCCACCGGCCGACGGGAAGCTCCCACGGACGCAGGTGCACCTCCCCGCCGACGCTCTCGACGGGGCCCGCCACGATCACCACGTCGCAGGTGTCCCGCAGCGGATACTGCGCGTCGACCTCGGACACCGGCCCGGTCGGCCCCACCTGCAACGACAGCCAGACCCGCCTCACCTCGTGACGGTCGACGCGAGGGTCGACGACGGTCGTCAGCGTGATGTCCGGGTCGGGCGTCTCGTGGTGGGTGGCCCAGTCACGCGAGGACCACTCGTCGTAGCCATCGTCGAAGTACACCGTCCGCATCCCGGTGTCCCCGCCCGGGATTCGCGTCGACCGCGGCTCCTCCGGCACTTCGGCGAGCGAGGTCCGCTCCCGCAACAGGACGTCGTAGCCCACCGACAGCGCGGCGGGGAACGAGAGATTGGGGGCGAACAGGTAGCCGGTGGCCTCGTCGTCGTCGTTCATCGCGCGTTCCAGCTCGTCGGACACCCGCGCGACGTCGGCGCGCAGGTCCAGGACGTCACCCACCGCGCCGAACCAGCCGGTGGCCGTGCGGAAATCGAGGCTACGCGCCCGGGCCATGTCCATCGCGCCCCGAAGGTGATCCGCGGAGGCGGCCGGCAGCAGGCGCAGGTAGTACAGCGTGCCGTTGCGGTTGATCATCCAGTGCCGCAGCGCCATCATCGCGATCAGGAGTCCGGCGGAGCCCAGGAACCACGCAAGCCGCGCCTGCGATGTGCAGTGGTGGGACCACAGATCCGGGATGCCGGAGATGGTGCAGGAGCCGTCCGCGCTGATGATGTCATCCGCCACGAGGCCGCCGAACGCGGTGGTCAACGCGATGGTGACGGCGATGAGGGTTTCCACGACGAGCATGGGCCAAAGGTAGCCCGGTTCGAGTTCGGGCGGACCTGAGGCCGGGGGATCGATCGCCCGCGGGGGTTAGGCTTCCGGCATGACACGAGCGACCTCGCCAGTGCTCCGACTACTCGTGGCGCTTGTCGGCGCTGCGCTGTTCCTGCTCTCGGCCGGGCACCTCGCCGGCGGCCCCGCGGCACGGGCCCAGGCGCCCGCTTCCGCGCCGGCTCCCGCCGAGACCGCGCCCGCGACGACGGTGTCGGTGGGCGTCACCGACCGCGCGGGACTGCTGTCGGCCGGCGACGACGACCTGCTGCGCACCGAGACGCCGCGGATCGACTTCCCGCCGCAGGTGCGGCACGTCGAGTACCTGGTCTTCGACGACGGGGGTAGCAACCTCAACGACACGACCCTGGAGTTCGCCGAGGACGAGCGTCCGGACCTGCTGGCCGAGGACCGGAAGAAGTGGGCGCCGGGGACGCTGATCGTGTCCAACGACGCCGAGGCGCGCGACGTCGGCCTCTACTGCGGCGACGACGTGTGCGTGGCCATGGACCTCTTCGAGGGATCGCACCTGGACGGCTCACTCGAGGCGATGAAGGACCCGATGCGGCGCGACAACACCGCCGTCGGACTGCTCGCCGGGGCGAAGGCCGCCGCCGATCCCACGGTCCTCGCGCCCGAATTCGAGGGCATGCCGTCCTGGCTGCCGTGGGCGCTCGGCGGTGCGGGAGTGGTGGGTGCGGGTGCCATCGGTGCTACCGTGGCGGGCGTCCGCAAGAAGAAGGCCGCCACTGCTCGGGAGCGCTACGACCGGATCTCTCGCGAATACGGGCGGATCGCGGGCGAGCTCGGCGGGCTGGACGTTCGAGCCAACTCCCTGCGGTCTCCGCTGGCCGACGACGAACTGCGTGGGCAATGGGCCGACGTGCGGGACCGGTTCCTCGAGGTGGACGCGATCATGGGCCGGATCGGCGACCTGCGGCCCGAGTCCGCGGACGCCGAGTTCCGGGCGGCGGCCGCCGACATCGAGACCGCCCACACCACTGTCGACCAGATGGAGACGGCGGCGAAGAACATCGATCAGCTCTTCCGCATGGAGCAGGGCGATGCCGACGTGCGGCGCCGCCAGCTGGGCGAGCTCCGCGAGGACATGGGCGCCGCCGCGCTGGGTGCCGAGGACGCGAGGCTGTCGTCCGAGGCCAGGGAGCTGGAGGCACGAGCCGACGACCTGGCCCGGGACACCGGCGCCACCGACTTCATGGATCGCTACGCCCGGTTGGTCGTGGACTACCGGCTGGTCGTCGAAGCCATCCGCGAGCGCGAGATGTCGGACGTCGAGGCCGCCGCGGACGCCGGCGACCGCCACGCGCCGCGGCTGTACGACCGCGACTGGCGCGCAGGCTACGGCTACAACGGCTTCGTGCCGTTCTACGTGGCCTCGAGCTGGCACTCCCACGACGTGCAGGCGGCGCAGGCGTCGAGCTCCACGAACACCGGGTACTCGAACGCGTCGTTCTCCGGCGGTGGCGGGTCCAGCGGGTACTGACCCCGCCGCCCTCGTGGCACGCCGCCCCACCACCCGTCGCCCCATCACCCGTCGCCCCATCGAGAAGAACGTTCCGGACACCGCCACTCGGACAACGTGTGCGGAACGCTCTTCTCGTGCGGCGACGGACCGTCAGCGCTCGACGATCTCCACTGACTCGATGGTGTGCGTGGTCGACGGGGCGCCCTGGGGGCTGCCGTCGGACTCGATCGACGTGACCGTCTCCATGCCCTCGGTGACGGTGCCGAACAGGCTGTAGCTCGGGGGCAGGGAGACGCCCGAGTCGCCGGTGACGATGAAGAACTGCGAGCCGTTGGTATCGGGGCCGGCGTTGGCCATGGCCATGGAGCCGATCTCGTACTCGCCCGCCGCGGGGAGCTCGTCGGAGAACTCGTAACCCGGGCCGCCCGCTCCGGTGCCCTGCGGGTCGCCGCCCTGGATCATGAAGCCGGGGATCACGCGGTGGAATGTGACGCCCTCGTAGAACTTGTTGCGGGCCAGGAAGACGAAGTTGTTCACCGTCTCCGGGGCCTTGTCCTCGAGCAGGTCGACGGTGACCGCGCCGGCGTCCGTGGTGATGACCGCCGAGTAGTCGACGCCCGGGGTGAGGCACATCGGGGGAGCGGAGTCGAAGTCCGTGGTCCGCTCGTCCGCGCCCTCGGCGGGCGGGCACTCGACGGTCGCGTCGCCGCTGCCGGATTCGACGGCCGCGGTGGAGGCGCCACCCCCGGACTCGGCTGCCGGGGCGGGCTCGTCCGAGCTGCAACCGGCGAGGGCCAGCGGAGTGGCCAGGGCGAGCACTCCCAGTGCGGTGCGGAGGGTCGGACGAGGACGGGCGTGGGTGTGGATGCGCATGGAATGAACTTAGGCCCTGCGGGCCCACCGGTGGTCCTCGGCGCGTGGTGAAGGTGGCGGATCGTGCCAGCCGGGTACGATCGATGCGGCTTTCGCCCCGCAGAAGCGAGGGCGTGGGTTATCCAACGTGGACGAGGGCGGCCCCGGCCGTCGGGACGGGGACGCGCGTACATGGAACACCGAGGCCACCACGAGGCAGGCGGCGAGATCGAGCGGTCGGTCGCAGCACTTGCGGACCCGCGTGGCCTGGAATGCCTGCAGCGCATCATCCTGCCGCGGGCCGGCGAGCCGCTGGACGTGCGGTCGCTGTACCTGGAGGAGGCGCCCACCAACGCCCGGCGCGCGCATTCGTCCAGCCGCACCACGCTGAGCATCGGCGCGGACAGCGAGGTCTCGTTCGCCACCTACTTCAACGCGTTCGCCGCCGCGTACTGGCGCCGGTGGACCGTGCTGGACTCCGTCGTCCTACGCCTGACCGTCCGCGGCGCGGGGCGGGTGGACCTCTACCGGTCCAAGATCGACGGCTCGCGCATCGCGATCACCGGCGACGTCGTGGGCAGCCCCGGCGACACCGACCGCGTGACCACGGTCGAGTTCGTCTGCGACCTCGGCCCGTTCGAGGATGGCGGCTGGATCTGGTTCGACCTCACCTCCGATACGGACGTCGAGCTGCTGGCCGGTGGCTGGTACTCGGCCGTCGCCGCGACGGAGACCCGGCCCGACGCCGGACCCGACGGCCGGCCCGCCCCGTCGGTGCAGGTGCCCAACGACCGACGCGTCACGATCGGCATCCCCACCTTCAACCGCCCGGGCGACGCCGTGGCCGCGCTGGAGGCCCTGACCTCCGATCCGCAGGTCGACGCCGTGATCGATGCGGTGCTCATGCCCGACCAGGGCGACCGCAAGGTGCGGGACGAGCCGGGCTTCACCGAGGCCGCCGAGGCGCTGGGCGACCGGCTGCGGATCTTCGACCAGCCCAATCTCGGTGGATCCGGCGGGTACAGCCGCATCATGTACGAGGCCCGTCGCCTCACCGACTCGCCCTACATCCTGTACATGGACGACGACATCGAGATCGAGCCCGACTCGATCCTGCGCGCGCTGGCCTTCGCCCGGTTCTCCACCGTGCCGATGCTTGTCGGCGGGCAGATGCTCAACCTGCAGGAGCGCAGCCACCTCCACACCATGGGTGAGGTGGTCGGCGGCCACGACTTCATGTGGACCGCCGCCCCGCACGCGGACTACGACTACGACTTCTCCACGTACCCGCTGACGGACCGCGACAACCCCAAGCCGCTGCACCGCCGAATCGACGTGGACTACAACGGCTGGTGGATGTGCCTCATCCCGCGTGTGGTCGCCGAGAAGATCGGACAGCCGCTGCCGCTGTTCATCAAGTGGGACGACGCCGAGTACGGGCTCCGCGCCCGCCGGGCCGGGCACCCCACCGTCACCATGCCCGGCGTGGCGATCTGGCACATGGCGTGGTCCGACAAGGACGACGCGATCGACTGGCAGGCGTACTTCCACCTGCGCAACCGCCTCGTGGTGGCCTCGCTCTACCACGACGGCGACCACAAGGGGATCATGCAGTCCAGCCTCAAGGCGCTGGTCAAGCACCTGGTGTGCCTCGAATACTCGACCGTGGCCATCCAGATCGAGGCGATCCGCGACTTCCTGCGCGGCCCCGAGGCGCTGTACGAGCTGCTGCCCACGGCGCTGCCCAAGGTCCGGTCGATGCGCGCCGGGTTCCCGGACGCCGTCGTCGTCCCCTCCGCCGTCGACCTACCCGCCCCGTCGGGCGGGCCCGCCGGCATCCACACCGAGCCCAAGGGCAAGGCGCGCAAGGTCGTCGCCCTGGCCAAGGGCTTGGCCCACACGTTGTCCCGCGACGACAAGGCGCACCACGAGGTGCCCCAGGCCAACTTCCCGCCCGTCGAGGCGCGCTGGTACTCGCTCAGCCGCGTCGACGGCGCCACCGTCACCACCGCGGACGGCCGCGGAGTCGTCTACCGCAAGCGCGACCGCGACAAGGCCGCAGCCCTGTTCAAGGAATCCGCGGCCCTGCATCGTGAGTTGTACCGTCGGTTCCCCGAGATGCGCCGTCGCTACCGCCGGGCGCATGCCGAACTCGTGAGCAAGGAGGCCTGGAGCCGTGTCTTCGACGCCTGACCCCGCCACGCCGGCCACGGCCGGAGCCTCCGCCGGGCATGGGGCGGCCCCGACGGTCGAGATCCCCGTGCCGACCGGCGAGGTGCGGCTACTCTCCGGGATCCAGCGCCGACTGCTGGCCGTGCCCGGGTCGCGGGAGGCCGCCGTGACGCTCTCGCATGTCGGTGAGCACGCCCTCGGCTGGATGGCGATCGCCGGCGCCGGAATGGTGCTCGACCCCGCGCGCCGGGGCAGGTGGGCGATGGTCGGGGTGGGGACCTTCGGCGCGCACGCCACCTCCGTCGTGCTCAAGCGTGTCGTCCGGCGCAAGCGCCCCGACCACCCGAGCGTCGCGGTGGGCGTCGGAACGCCCTCGAAGCTGAGCTTCCCCTCCTCCCATGCCACGTCGACCACCGCGTTCGCCCTGCTCGCGGGGTCGGTCAGCGGCGTACCGATCGCCCCGGCACTCGTGCCGGTGATGCTGGCGTCCAGGCTCGTGCTCGGAGTCCATTACCCTTCTGATGTGCTCGCCGGCGCCACGGTCGGTGCGGGCTGCGCGGCGCTCACCCGTGCAGTATGGCCCACCGCGGCCGTCCAGCGCGTGTTGCCCGAGGCATGGCGCGAGGCCGAGGCGGGCCCAGGCACCACTGAGAATCCCGAGGAGAATTGATGACCGATCAGACCGGAGCCCCGGCAGCCCGGGGCGGGGGAGATCACCAGCTCTTCGGCGCCGAGCCGCACACGGCCAACGAGATCGACGACATCGCGGAGGCGGAGGAAGAGGCCAAGGGTGCCCCGCCCAAGAACCTCCTCGACGGGATGATCAAGGCGCTCCGTCCGCGCCAGTGGGTCAAGAACGTCCTCGTGATCGCCGCCCCCGCGGCGGCCGGCTCGCAGACCCTGACCGACTCGTCGGTCTTGTTCTCGGTCTTCATCGCGTTCGTGGCCTTCTGCATGGCCGCGTCGAGCGTGTACCTCATCAATGACGCGATGGACGTCGAGGCCGACCGCGCCCACCCGACCAAGCGGTTCCGTCCCATCGCCGCCGGCGTTCTGCCCGTCGGACTGGCGTACGGCATGGCGGTGGTGCTCATCATCGCGGCGCTGGTCATCTCCGTGCTCTTCGCACACCCGGCGCTGGCGATCGTCGTGGCCGTGTACATCGTGCTGCAGCTCATGTACTGCTTCGGCCTCAAGCACCAGCCGGTGCTCGACATCGCGTTCGTGTCCTCTGGCTTCCTGCTGCGCGCGGTGGCCGGCGGCGCGGCGGCCGAGGTCGCCATCTCGCAGTGGTTCCTGCTGGTCATGGCCTTCGGCTCGCTGTTCATGGCGGCCGGCAAGCGGTACGCGGAGTTGAGCCTGCACCTGAAGACCGGCGCCAAGATCCGCAAGGCGCTCGAGAGCTACACGCCCACCTACCTGCGCTTCGTGTGGACGCTGTCGGCCACCGTGCTGGTGCTCTGCTACGCGCTGTGGGCCTACGACCGCGGCTCGGATCCGGGCCAGCCGGCCGGTGCCGCGATCTGGCTCCAGATCTCGATCGTCCCGTTCACCATCGCCGTCCTGCGCTACGCCGTGGACGTCGACGCGGCCCAGGCCGGCGAGCCGGAGGACATCGCCCTGGGCGACCGCGTCCTGCAGATCCTGGCCGCCCTGTGGGTGCTGACCGTGGTGATCGGCGTCTACATCGTCCCGGCCATCTGACCCGGCTCTGGCGATGACGGAAGTGGCGGCGGGCAGGTCTCGCCGGTGGTCCGGGACGGCCTTCTGGGCCGGCGTGGCCGTGGTGGTGGCGATCTTCTTCGCGGGCGCCTGGCAGCGGCGGTGGATCGCCGACGACGGCCTCATCGTCCTGCGTACCGTCCGCAACCTCATCGCGGGCAACGGGCCGGTGTTCAACGCCGGCGAGCGCGTGGAGTCCAACACCTCCACGCTGTGGACCTATCTCATCTACCTCACCCACGAGGTCGTGGGTTTCCGGCTCGAGCTCGTCGCCCTGGGCCTGGCGCTCACCCTGAGCATGGCCGCGGTGGTGTGTGCGATGCTCGGCACCCGAGTCATGTACCGCGGCACCCGCCGTGCCCCCGCCGGTGTGCCCATGCTCCTGCTGCCGTTCGGCGTGCTCATCTACGTGATGCTGCCCCCGGCGCGCGATTTCGCCAGCTCGGGCCTGGAGACGGGTCTGGTGATCTGCTGGATCGGCGTCATGTGGCTGGGGATGCAGCTGTGGGCGCGGGCGGAGCACCGCGAGTATCGGTTCGGACTGCCCGCCCCGGGCACGGCGGTGCTCGCGTTCATCGCGGGCCTGGGTCCGCTGGTGCGGCCGGAGATGGCCATCGCGGCGGCGGTCTTCCTCGCGCTCATGGCGGCCGCGCGCCAGTCGTGGCGGCATCTGGGCTGGTTGGTGGCGATCGCCGGCGCGGTGCCCGTGCTCTACCAGCTGTGGCGCATGTCGTATTACGCGCTGCCGTACCCGCTCACCGCGGTGGCCAAGGACGCGGGCGGCTCCAAGTGGGGTCGCGGCCTGGAGTACCTGTGGGATCTGCTGTCGCCGTATGCGCTTCTGGTGCCGATCGCGGTGGTGCTGGTCGGGGGCCTGGTCTCGCTCTGGGCGGTCACGAGTGCGCGACCCGGAGCGTGGATCCGCTACTTCCGTAAGGGGGGCGGATCCGCCGGCGCTGGGGTGGATCGGGGCGACGCCGACGCCGACACCCACGACGACGAGCACGACGCCGACGCCCACGGCGACCAGGGCGACGACGACAACGACGTCAGCCGGTTGAACCGTCTACGGGGCGGGGTGCGCTCCACCCCGGTCGTCACCGTCGCGTTCCTCGTGGTGGCCCTGATCATGCTGCTCTACGTCACCCGCGTCGGCGGCGACTTCATGCACGGCCGTGTGCTCCTGCCATCGCTGTTCCTGTTCATGCTGCCGGTCTCGGTGGTGCCGCTGCCGATCGGGCCGCCGCGCGGGGAGCAGGACGGGCGGGTGCGCCGCGTGGCGGTGCCCGTGGTCGCGGCGGCGTGGCTCGTCGTCGTCGGCTGGGCGGTGACCGTCGAGGTCACCCAGGACCCCTTCCGCGAGGAGCCCGAGTCCATCACGGCTGCCGGGATCGTGGACGAGCGCCAGTTCTACATCCAGCGCACCGGCCACCGCCACCCGCTGCTCGCGGAGGACTACCTCGACTTCCCGCGGATGCGCGCGCTGGTGCGGGACGTCTCGACCAACCGGACGGGCGCGGTGTTCCTGCCGGTGCCGGGGTTCCAGGACCGCTGGGATGTGGTGTCGTATGACCGGCCCATGCCGGGGCTGGCGCCGTTCGAGCTGCCCGACGACCCGATCAAGACCGTGGTGTTCCTCAACCTCGGCATGACGAGCATGAATCTGCCGCTCGACGTCAAGGTCTACGACACCGTGGGCCTCGCCTCGCCGCTGGCCGCCCACACGGACCGCATGGAGGACGGGCGGATCGGGCACGACAAGTTCCTCCCGTACGACTGGGTGATGGCGTCCACGGGGGTGGTGGAGGATCCTGTGAACTTCCCCCGGTGGATCGACGTCAACTGGGTGAACCAGGCCGAGGTGGCTCTGCAGTGTTCTGCGACACAGGCGCTCATCGAGTCGTATTCCGCGCCGCTGACGCCTGAGCGACGGTGGTCAAACCTCGTGAACGCATTCTCATTCGCCGAGTACCGGATGAACAGAATCCCTGCATACGAGGTCCAGAGGTGTGGTCTGCCCATGCCGGAGGAAGTGGAGAAGTATCAGGGCACTAGGTAGGGTGGCGCCTGCTGTTGTCTCGGAACGGTAACGGCAGGGGATCAAAATGGTCCCCGACCTGTAACACCTGTCCCATAGTGCGCGACAGTATTCATGTCGCAGTTCCGGCCCTCCCTGGTGGGGTCGGTCCGATGGACGTCACCGATGCCTCCCGGGGCACCAGGAACGAACAAAGGAACCAACGAATGTCCCATTCCACCCTCCGGCGCAGGTTCGCTGCCGGGCTCACCGCGATGGCGACCGCCGCCGGGCTCATGGCCGGCGCCCCGGCCCTCGTCAACGCGCAGGCGACCGAGCCGGGCTCGTCGGCCAGCCTCGGCTCCGCCGGTTCGGCCGGGGCGCCGGCCGCAGCCCCGGCCGCTGCCCCGGCTGCCATGGCGTTCGGTGGAAATGAGGACCCGGACGGCCAGCGTGGTCGGCTGCGTGCCGGGTGCGTCTACGACGCGGTCCAGTCCTGGGTCCAGCTGTGCGAGGTCTGGTCGCCGTCGATGAACCGGCACATCAAGGTGCAGGTCCAGCCGGCCCGTCAGGGCGGGGGCAACGCCGGCCTGTACCTGCTCGACGGTCTGCGCGCGCGGGATGACTGGAACGCCTGGACCCACGACGCCCAGGCGCAGCGCATCTTCCTCATGGACAACATCACGCTGGTCATGCCCGTCGGCGGCCAGGTCTCCTTCTACTCCGACTGGGAGCGGCCCATCAACCTGGGCGGCAACCTGCTCGAGTACAAGTACGAGACGTTCCTGACGCAGGAGCTGCCCGGCTACCTGCAGCGGGAGTTCGGCGTGTCCCCGAACAACAACGCCATCGCCGGTCTGTCGATGGGCGGCTCGGCGGCCGCGACGCTGGCCGCCAACCACCCGAACCAGTTCAAGCAGGTCTCGGTGTTCTCCGGCTACATGAACCCGACCGCCCCGGGGATGTACTCGATGATCCCGCTGGCGATGTTCGACCAGTGCAAGTGTGATCCGTTCGCCATGTGGGGCCTGCCGGGCTCCCCGGCCTGGGGTAGGAACGACCCGCTGCTCAACGCCGACAAGCTGCGGAATATCCCGATGTACGTCACCGCCGGCTCGGCGATCCCCGGCCAGTACGACCAGCCGTCCAGCCTGCAGGGCGTGTTCAACACGTTCAACGGTGTCATCCTCGAGGGGCTGTCCCGCGGTTCGACCCTGGCGTTCCAGAACACCATGAACGCCGCGTCCAACCGGGCGGTCTTCAACTACCGCGCCACGGGTATCCACGGCTGGGGTTACTGGAACGACGACCTCATCGACGCCCGTTCCACTCAGATCCTCGACGTGATGGACGCGTACTCGACCTACTGATGGTCGGCGGCGTCCCGAGGGACGTCTTCCGACGAATAATGGACGGATTCGGCTGATCCCAGCGAGTCCTCACCCGTCACACCGGGGCCCCGCGCGTAGATTCACGTGCGGGGCCCCGGTCGTATCCGGCCGCCGGGCTCGGCCGTGGAAGGGGAAACCACGGACGCGCCATGGACTCAGGGCCCCGGAGTCCGGAGCCGCCGGCCGATGCCGGCCGTTCACTCACGGGATCCGTTTCCAGTCGACGCGGCAAGGAAGAGAACAGACACCATGGCGACCCCCAGCGCATATGTGAGCCCCCGCAGTCGGTGGGCGTCCCTCGTCGCGGTACCGCTCGTGGCGGGCATGGTGGGCTCCGGCCTCGTCGTGACGCCCCTCGCCGGCGCCCAGGAGACGCCCGTCCGCCCGAGCCCGAGCCAGGAGGCCCCGGCGCGGGCCACTCCCGCGCCGAACCCGGAGAACGCTCCGGACGCGCCGACCCTGCAGGTGCCGGACGACCTGCCGGCCGGTGTGCGGCTGGACCGCGTCGAGTGGAAGTCCGCGAACCGGGTCGCGCTCTGGGTGCAGTCGCCGGCCATGGACGAGGCCGTGCAGGTGCAGTTGATGCTTCCGGCCACGTGGAACTCCGAGCCGGACCGCACCTACCCCTCGCTGCTGCTCCTCGACGGCCTGCGGGCGCGGGATGACGCGAGTGGCTGGACCCTCGAGACCAAGATCTCGCAGTTCTTCGACGCCAAGAACGCGGTGATCGTCCTGCCGATCGGCGGCGAGTCGAGCTTCTACACCGACTGGGTCGCCGACGCCAAGGGCGAGCAGTACCAGTGGGAGACCTTCCTGATGCAGGAGCTCCCGCCGCTGCTGCAGCGCGAATGGCGTGTCGGCGACAAGCACGGGGTCGCCGGCCTGTCCATGGGCGGCACGGCCGCGATGATGCTCGCCCAGCGGTACCCGGACTACTTCCAGTTCGCGGCCAGCTACTCGGGATTCCTCGACACCACCAGCTTCGGCATGCCGGAGGCCATCAAGGTCGCCATGCAGGACGCCGGTGGCTACCCGGCCGAGAGCATGTGGGGCCCGCTCGGCTCGCCGCGCTGGCAGGAGCAGGATCCCAAGCTCCACGCCGCCAAGATGCGGGAGCAGACCGTGTACGTCTCCGCCGGCAGTGGCAACACCGGACCCTGGGACGAGCCGTCCGGCCTTCCGGGGATCCCCACCAACTTCCCGGGCTACGGCCTCGAGCTGTTGTCGCGGATGACCACCCAGACCTTCGTCAACCGCGCCCGCGAGGCCGGGGTCAACGTCACTGCCAATTTCCGGCCCTCCGGGACCCACACGTGGCCCTACTGGCAGTTCGAGATGACCCAGGCGTGGCCGCAGTACGCGACCGCGGTGGGCATCGCGAACGTCGAGCCCCCGTGCGCGGCCGAGGGCGAGATCGCCCGCCTGGCCGAGCGTGAGCCGGGTCTGGGGCCGTGCCTGACCAACGAGTACGACGTCCGCGGCGGCAAGGCCACGGACTTCCGCTTCGGCCAGGTGTTCTGGTCGCAGCAGACCGGGGCGCACTCGGTCCTCGGTGCGATCGGCGCGGCCTACCAGTCCGAGGACGGCCCGGCCGGTTCGCTCGGGCTACCCACCTCGGGTGAGAACACGACTCCCGACGGCAAGGGCCGGTACTCGGACTTCCAGAACGGCGTCATCTACTGGTCGCCCACCACCGGCGCCCACGCCGTCCGGGGCGCCATCCGCGCCATGTGGCAGGACCAGGGGGCCGAGCGAGGGGACCTCGGCTACCCGACCACCGACGAGATCGCCAACCCCAATAAGCCGGGCGTCGTCCAGGGCTTCCAGGGCGGCACGGTCTACTGGTCCGAGGAGACCGGGCCGAAGGTCGTCGAGGGCGAGATCCTCAAGACCTACCGTGAGGCCGGGGCGGAGAACTCGGCTCTGGGCTACCCCACGACCGACGAGATCGCACTGAGCACGCGGGGCGGTGCGTTCAGCCGCTTCCAGGGTGGCTACATCTACTGGTCGCGTGGCACCGGGGCCCACGTTGTCCCGCGCGGTCCGATCTTCGACGCCTGGGGCACGGTCGACTACGAACGCGGCCGCCTCGGTTATCCGACCGGCCCGGTGCGCACCACGCGTGACGGCCAGGTGATGGACTTCGAGGGTGGCCAGATCACCGTCTCAGGCGGCCGGGCGGAGATCTCGTGAGGGCGCGCGCGACAGCCCTGGGTGCCGCCCTGATCGTCACCGGCGGCATGCTCGCGGCCTGTGGTGGCGGCGATTCGACCGTGTCCGGCGTACCGGACTCCGAGACCCTGGCCCCACCGCCCGGGGGTAGCGCCCCGACCTCCTCCAGGGTGCCTGCCTCCGAGGACTCCGGCCGGTTCACCGAGGCGCCCGCCCCCGTCGCCTCGGACGCCTCCGGATTCGACGGCCCCGCCGTGGGGGCGCGGGAACGCGGCTACCTCGAAACCCTCGACCGCGAGGGCATCGAGACCGGGGAGCTGCAGGATCCGCTGGTCGCTGCGGGGAACACCATCTGCCGGATCCGGACCACCGGCGGTGCCGCGGAGGAGACCACGACCATCGCCGACGCGGTCGCGGGCCAGATCGTGGCGGGCGGCTACTCGGATCTCGAGGTCGATCAGGTGTCCCGGATCGTCGTGGACGCCTCCGCCGGCCAGCTCTGCCCGTAGCCGGAGGCGTCCCGCGGCGGCGCGTGAGGGTCGCCACGTCTCGGCCGGTTCCGGAACCCGCGGGGCCACCCGTGCGTTGAACCGGGCATCGGTCACTGACGGACATCGCCTGTGAGGTGGCCGGGAAGGAGTACGAATCGTGGCTCGTGGATCCCGTGGAGGGTACGGCCGCCGTCTCGGGTGCTCGATCGGAGCGCTCGTGATGGTGGTCCTGGTGGTGCTGGGCGTCGGATGGTGGATCGGACAGCGTGGCCTGCCCACCGATCCGGACGGGCCCGTGCCCCCTCCCGAGACGCCCGAGATCGCGCAGCCGGCGGACTGTGCCGATGTGCAGCTCCTCGCCGTGCCGGGCACGTGGGAGAGCAGCCCGACCGACGATCCGCACAACCCGACGTTCCTGCCGCAGGCGCTCCTGCGGACGATCACCGATCCGCTGTCCGAGCAGTACCCGGGCGACCGGCTCGAGGTCTACACCGTGCCGTACGTCGCCCAGTTCCGGAACCCGCAGCGGCCCGACGAGATCACCTACGACCAGAGCCGTGCCGAGGGCACGGACCGGGCGCGCGCCGAGATGGCCGCCACCCACGAGCACTGCCCGTACACCTCCTTCATCCTCCTCGGCTTCTCCCAGGGCGCCGTGATCGCCGGCGACCTGACGAACGAGATCGGCACCGGCAACGGCCCGGTCCCGGCCGACCGGGTCCTGGGCTCGGTCCTCATCGCGGACGGGCGCCGCCTGCCGGGCGAGGGCCAGTCGCCCGGCCTGAACCCGGGCAACGGCCAGGGGATGGAGATCTCCCTGCAGCCGGTCACCGGGTTCACACAGCTGATCGCCGGCGCCACCATGACAGGCGTCCGGCCGGGCGGGTTCGGGGAGCTCGCGGACCGCACCGCCCAGATCTGCGACTCCCGCGACCTCATCTGTAACGCCCCGCTCAACGTGGTCGACGGCGCGGCCCGCTTCCAGGAGTTCGTCGCCAACAACGCGGTCCACGCGCTGTACGCGACGAACCCTGACGTCATCATCGGCACGACGGTGCCCGAATGGACGATCGGTCACATCCGCGAGCTCACCGACGGTGCGCCGGAGATCGCCCACGGGTAGACGAACTCTGCATGTCGCGGTTCGACACGCCGACCGCGCGCGTAGATTCGGAGTTCGGAGGTGGCCTGGGGCACGCTGTAAGATCGACCAAGCCTGTCGTCAGTGCACCCGCATGTCCGCGGTCGGCGACGTCGACCATCAGACACGGATCGGAACGGAGCAACGTGGAGTTCGAGCAGTACCACGACGCCAGCGGGGCGATTGTCATCCCCGATCGCACTACTCTGGTCGACTTCGTCGAGGCCAATGTCTCCGCCGCCCGTCAGGACCCGGCGCAGGACGGGTTGATCTACCGCTACATGGACTACTCGAAGACCCGCGAAGGCGAGGTTCAGGAGCTGCTGTGGTCGCAGTTCGGCGACCGCCTCTACGCCATCGCGGCCCGGCTGCAGCAGGTGGCCGAGCCGGGCGATCGGGTGGCGATCCTCGCCCCGCAGGGGCTCGACTACATCGTGTCGTTCTTCGCCGCGATCCACGCCGGGCTCATCGCCGTGCCGTTGTTCGACCCGGACGAACCCGGCCACCACGACCGTCTCCACGCGGTCCTGGGCGACTGCACGCCGACGGTCATCCTCACCTCCACCCAGTCCGCGGCGGGCGTCCGGAAGCTGTTCCGTGAACTGCCCGCGCGCGAGCGTCCGCGCACCGTCGCCGTCGACGCCATCCCCGACGAGCTCGGCGCCGGATGGGACCGACCTGATCTCGGCGCGGACGACATCGCCTACCTGCAGTACACCTCGGGCTCCACCCGGGTGCCCGCCGGTGTGGAGATCACCCACCGCAACGTCGTCACCAACGTCATGCAGCTCTTCGACGGCCTCGGGCTGAGCCGCGCCTCGCGCGGCGTCACCTGGCTGCCGCTGTTCCACGACATGGGCCTGCTCACGGTGATCCTTCCCGCGATGGGCGGGGCCACCATCACGGTGATGAGCCCCCGCGCGTTCGTCCAGCGTCCCGGCCGCTGGGTCACGCAGCTGGCCGAGGCGGCGGGCGAAGGGGGCGTCGACGGCGTGTTCGCCGCGGCACCGAACTTCGCGTTCGAGCACGCCGCCCGCCGGGGCCTGCCGCGGGAGGGCGAGCCACTGGATCTGTCCGGTGTCACCAGCATCATCAACGGTTCGGAGCCGGTCACGCCCGCGTCGATGCGCGCGTTCAACGAGGCGTTCTCCCCGTACGGGCTGGCCCCCACCGCCATCAAGCCGTCCTACGGCATGGCGGAGGCGACGCTGTTCGTGTCCTCACCGCGTAAGGACGACGAGGCGATCGTCATCCACGTCGACCGGGGAGATCTCAACAAGGGCCTCATGACGGTCCTGGACCCCGCTCAGGTCGAGGGCAACGACGACGCGATCCCGCAGGTCGCCTGCGGGTACGTCGCGCCGAGCCAGTGGGCGACGATCGTCGACGCGAACATCGACGAGACGACCGGCGAACACGACGGCACCGGCCGCGAACTGCCCGAGGGCAGGGTCGGCGAGATCTGGCTCCACGGCACGAACGTGGGCGGCGCCTACTGGGATCGCCCGGAGGAGTCCCGGGCCACCTTCGGAAACACGCTGACCGAGCGCCTGCCCGAGGGCAGTAAGACGGTCCGCGAGTTCGGTTCGGTCCCCGAGGACGGGCGCTGGCTGCGCACCGGAGACTACGGGGCGTACGTCGACGGCCAGCTCTACATCACGGGCCGCGTCAAGGACCTCGTGATCGTCGCGGGTCGTAACCACTACCCGCAGGACCTCGAGAACACGGCGCAGGACGTGTCCGACGCACTGCGTCCCGGCTTCGTGGCCGCGTTCTCGGTTCCGGCCAACCAGCTGCCGATCGACGCCCGTAACGGCGCGGAGATCGCGGCCGATGACTCCTCGGAGACGCTCGTGCTGGTGGGCGAGCGCGCGCCCGGCGCGGGCAAGGCGGACCCCGGGCCCATCGCGGACGCGGTCCGCTCGGCGATCTCCGCCAGGCACGGCGTCACGGCACAGGACGTGCTCCTGGTGCCCGCCGGCTCGATCCCACGCACGTCGAGCGGCAAGATCGCGCGCCGTGCATGCAAGACCGCGTACGTCGACGGGACGCTACGCGGGGGACACCAGCAGACCGCCTTCCCCGACCTGCCGACGGAATAGCGTCCGGCGGCCGGGCTGGCAGAAGGCACCACGGGTGCCCCGCGGCGCGGGACACCCCGGATGACACCCGAGGAAAGGCGAGTCACCCAGATGGCACAGAGCGAGATGACGGTAGTAGAGCTCCGCGAGTGGCTGCGGGGCTGGGTCTGCCGGGCCACGGGCCTCGACATCTCCAAGGTGACCGACGACCGGTCGCTGGAGGAGTACGGGTTGTCCTCACGCGACGCGGTGACCCTGTCGGCGGACCTCGAGGACCTTCTCGGCCGCCCACTGGACGCGACCGTCGCCTACCAGCATCCCACCGTCGCGACCCTCGCCGAGTACGTGATCAACGGGCCGGTGGAGTCCGACGAGCCGGTCGATCTGCACACGTTCCGTGAGCGCGGGGCCGGTATGGAGTTCGACGTCGCGGTCATCGGTATGGCCACGCGGTTCCCGGGCGGCGCCGACACGCCCGAGGCCACGTGGGAGCTCCTCGCCGAAGGTCGCGACGCCACCTCGCCGCGCCCGGCCACGCGCTGGTCGGAGTGGGCGGGTGACGCCTATGTCCAGCAGGTCCTGTCCGAGGCTCCGGACCGGGGCGGCTGGCTCGACGACTCCGAGGTGCGGGACTTCGACGCCGAGTTCTTCGGCATGAGCCCCCGCGAGGCCGAGATGGTCGACCCGCAGCAGCGGCTCGCGCTCGAGCTCACCTGGGAGGCGCTGGAGAATGCCCACCTGCCCGCCAGTGACCTCAAGGGTCGCGAGGTCGGCGTGTTCATCGGTTCGTCCTCGAGCGACTACCAGGTCTTCCTCACCGCAGACTCCGCGGCGGCCTCCCCGTACGCGGTCACCGGCGCCTCCAACTCGATCATCTCCAACCGCGTGTCGTACACGTTCGACTTCCGCGGCCCCTCGATGACCCTGGACACGGCCTGCTCGACCTCGCTGGTCACGATCCACGAGGCCGTCAACTCGCTGCGCCTGCACGAGTCCGACCTCGCCGTCGCCGGCGGCGTCAACATGATGCTCGCGCCCGCCGCGACGATGGGCTTCGCCAAGACCGGTGCCGCGCTCAGCCCGGACGGGCGCATCAAGGCCTTCTCCTCGGACGCGAACGGCATCTGCCGAGCCGAGGGCGGCGGCGTGTTCATCCTCAAACGCCTGTCCGAGGCGGAGCGGGACGGGGACCAGATCCTCGCGGTCATCAAGGGTTCGGCGGTCAATTCCGACGGCCGCTCCAACGGCATGACCGCGCCCAACCCGGACGCCCAGGTCGCCGTGCTGCGCCAGGCGTACGCAGACGCGGGCGTCGACCCGCGCGAGGTCGACTACATCGAGGCCCACGGCACCGGCACCATCCTCGGCGACCCGATCGAGGCCACCGCGCTCGGGCAGGTCCTCGGCCGTGGACGCGATGCTGAGAAGCCCACGCTGCTTGGTTCGGCCAAGACCAACTTCGGCCATATGGAGTCGGCCGCCGGTTCCGCCGGTCTGGCGAAGATCATCCTGGGCATGGACCACGACGCGGTCCCGCCGACCCTCAATTTCGCGGGTCCCAACCCGTACATCGACTTCGACACCGCGCGGCTCAGCGTGGTCACCGAGACGACGCCGTGGCCCCGCTACAGTGGTCGCGCCCTGGCGGGCGTGTCCGGTTTCGGCTTCGGCGGCACCAACGCGCACGTCGTGGTGGCCGAGTACCAGCCCACCCCGGTTAACGTCGTGGACGCGCAGACCTCAGCCGACGCTGAGACCGCAGCCGATGCTGAGACCGCAGCCGAGACGCCCGCCGCGGACTCCGTCGCCCGCAGTGTGGCCGACGCCGTCGCGCACAACGCCGACGAGTTGGCGACCACCGGCACCTCCGCGGCCGGCGCGCCCGCGACCGTGCTCGTGGTGTCCGGCTCGCTGCCCTCGCGCCGCAAGGCCGCGGCCGGTCAGATCGCCGACTGGCTCGAGAAGCAGGACGACTCGGTCGACCTGGGCGCCGTCGCCCGCACCCTGTCGACCCGCAACCACGGCCGCTCCCGTGGTGCCGTGGTGGGCCACACCCGGGCCGAGCTGGTCGAGGGGCTCCGGGCCCTCGCCGCCGGCGATCCCGGCCCCGGTGTGTTCAGCGCCGACGCGCCCGCCGGGACCGGCGACGTGTGGGTGTTCGCCGGATTCGGTGCGCAGCACCGGAAGATGGCCAAGGAGCTGTACCTGTCCAACCCGCTGTTCGCCTCGTGCCTGGACGCGGTGGACGAACTCATCGACTTCGAGGCCGGCTACCGCATGGCCGAGATGTTCCTCGACGACTCGGTGACCTACGGGGTCGAGACGGCGCAGGTCGGCATCTTCGCCATCCAGGTGGCGCTCATCGACACCCTCAAGGCGCTCGGCGCCAAGCCCGAGGCCGTGATCGGCCACTCGATGGGTGAGGTCGCCGCCGCGTACGCCACGGGCGGCCTGAACCTGGAGGACGCGGTGCGCGTGATCTGCGTGCGCTCGCGTCTCATGGGTGATGCCGAGCAGCAGGTGTCGGACGAGGAGGCAGGCGCGATGGCGCTGGTCGAGTACTCGGCCGACGAGGTCGCGCAGATCATCGCCGACAACCCGCAGTTCGCCTCCATCGAGCCGGCCGTCTACGCCGCGCCCACGCACACCACGGTCGGTGGGCGTGCGAAGCCGGTCGCCGAGTTCGTGGCCTGGGTCGAGGAGCAGGGCAAGTTCGCCCGTCAGCTCCAGGTCCGCGGCGCCGGCCACACCTCGGACGTCGACATGCTGCTCGGCGAGCTCGCCGCGGAGATCGCCGGCCTCGAGCCGCGCCCGCTCACCTCGGCATTGTTCTCGTCGGTCGATCGCGAGGTGCTCTATCGCGCCGGCGACGGACCGATCCACGCTGAGGAGTACTGGGTCAAGGGCATGCGCCACCAGGTGTGGTTCACCCACGCCGTGCGCAAGGCCGTCGACGCCGGCTACGTGACCTTCCTCGAGTTCGCACCCAATCCGGTCGCCGCAATGTCGATCGCCGCGACCTGCTTCGACGCCGGGCTCATGGAGCCCAACCTGCTGTACACGCTCAAACGCAAGGAGTCCGAGGCGGACACGCTGCTGAGCGCGATCGCGCAGTTGTACGTCCACGGGCACTCGATCGACATGCCGTCGGTGGTGGAGATGCTCCACGGGCACGTCACGGGCGCCGGCCGCTACGCCGCGGTGCCTGGCACCCGCTGGAAGCGCCGCACCCTGTGGCCGACGGTCACCGCCGGTGGCGGGTCGGGCGAGGGTCGCATGCCGGGCGCGCACGTGGCGCTGCCGGACGGCCGCCACGCCTGGCAGGTCCGTGCCGAGGTGGTGCCGAGCGTCGACGCGCTGATGACGGCCGCGGCCGCGTCGGTGGTCGAGGGTGCGACGCTCACCGCCGTGAACCGGCCCGGTCTGCTGCCGGCGTCGGGCGCCGTGACGACCACCATGACGCCGCACCCGGGTGGTGCGTCGCTGCAGGTGCACGCGCACGTGGGTGACGCGCCGGCGTCGTCGTTCCAACTGGTCGCCGAGTGCGCGGTGAGCGGCGGGACGCCGATCGAGCCCGGCTCGGCGCAGGAGCTGGCCTACGTGTCCACCGAGTCCGACGCCCCAGTGGTGGACGAGGGGGAGGACGACGAGACCGACGGTCGCTGGAGCCCGGACACCGGGGAGGCGCTCTCCGACCGACTGGCCCGCATCATCGGCTCCTCGATGGGGTACAGCCCCGACGACCTGCCGCGCGAGCTGCCGCTGCTCGACCTGGGCCTGGACTCGCTCATGGCGGTGCGGATCAAGAACCGGGTCGAGTACGAGTTCTCCATCCCGCCGCTCGAGTTGCAGGCGATGCGGGATGCCTCGCTCAACGATGTCGCCGACATGGTGACGTTCGCGGTGGAGAACCCCGAGCAGGTCGGCGAGCTGGCCGCCCAGCAGGCTCGCGGGGAGGGCGCGGTGGACGTGGCCGCCCTGCGCGACGGCACTGAATCAGGCGCCGACGCCGACGCCGACGTCGGCGCCGGTACCGACGCCGCGATCGCGATCGCCCCGCGCGATGACACCGAGCGCATGGCGTTCGGTGCGTGGGCCGTGGTCACCGGTGCTGCCGCCCCCGGCGTGACCGGCACCCTCCCGACGCTCGACGACCCGACCCGGGCCGCGCTCGCCGCCCGACTCTCCGAGCGTTCCGGCGGTGAGATCACCGCCGGGCAGGTGGCCGGCGCCACCACGATCGCCGACGTCGCCGACCTGCTGCGGCCGTTCACGGAGGCGGCGATCGAGGGCAACATCCGGGTGCTGCGGGAGGGCTCCGCGGAGCGCACGCCGCTGTTCCTGTTCCACGCCGCCGGCGGTTCCTCGTTCGTGTACGAGCCACTCGTCGAGCGTCTTGCCGCGGATACGCCCGTCTACGGCGTCGAGCGCACCGAGGGGCCGCTGCCCGAGCGGGCCGCCGGCTACCTCGACCGCATCCGCGAGCTCGCCGGCGGTCGCGCGATCGCCGTGGGCGGCTGGTCGTTCGGCGGCGCGCTGGCCGTCGAGGTCGCGCACCAGCTGCGTGCGGCGGGCGACGAGATCGCGCTGGTCGTGCTGCTGGACACCGTGCAGCCGTCGGAGCCGGTGCCGGACACGCTGGACGAGGCCGAGGCGCGCTGGAAGCGCTACTCGGAGTTCGCCAAGAAGACCTATGGTCTCGACGTCGAGGTCCCGCGTGAGTTCCTCGAGGAGCACGGCGAGGACGGCGTCCTGACCATGCTGCTGGAGGCGCTCGGTTCGGAGGCCAACGCCATGGGCGGCGGCGTGATCGAGCACCAGCGGGCGAGCTTCGTCGACAACCGGATCCTGCAGAGCGCCGACCTGGCCTCCTGGTCCGGGACCGGTGCAGAGGTGCCGTTCGTCATCTACCGGGCTGAGCGCATGCACGACGGCGCGATCGAGCTCGAGCCCCGCTACGCGCACGTGGACCCGGACGGCGGCTGGGCCGCGATCGTGACCGATCTCGAGATCGTTCCTCTGTCCGGTGACCACCTGGCGGTGGTGGACGAGCCGGTGGTCGGTACGGTCGGTAAGCATCTGGCACGTCGGCTCTCCGAGCTCGACTCCGAAGTACTGAAGGGATCCCACGCGTGACGGCGAAGACCACCGCGGACAAGCTCGCGGAACTGCGGGTCAAGACCGAGCAGGCTCAGGACCCGGGCAGTGAGCGGGCCAAGGCCAAGCGGGATGCCGCCGGGCTGACCCCGCCGCGGGTGCGCATCTCCGAGCTCCTGGACGCGGGCAGTTTCGTGGAGATGGGGCAGCTCGCCAAGGCGCCCGGTGACCCGAACAACCCGTACGGCGACGGCGTGGTGACCGGCCGCGGCACCATCGACGGCCGCCCGGTGGTCGTGTACGCGCACGACAACACGGTATTCGGCGGCTCGGTGGGTGAGGGCTTCGGTAAGAAGGTCTGCGCCATCATGGACTTCGCCCTCAAGGTCGGGTGCCCGATCATCGGGATCAACGACTCGGGCGGCGCCCGCGTCCAGGACGCCGTCACCTCGCTGGCCTACTACTCGGAGATCTCCAAGCGTCAGTACCCGGCGTCCGGGTACATCCCGCAGATCTCGATCATGCTCGGCAAGTGCGCCGGCGGTGCCGTCTACGCACCCGTGACCACCGACTTCGTGGTGGCGGTCAAGGACCAGGCGTACATGTTCGTCACCGGCCCCGACGTGATCAAGCAGGTCACCGGCGAGGAGATCTCCATGGAAGATCTCGGCTCGGCGCTGCAGCAGGCCAAGAACGGCAACGTCAACCACGTCGCGGTGAGCGAACACGAGGCGTTCATGTACGTGCGCAACCTGCTCAGCTTCCTGCCGTCCTCGGCCGCGGAGAAGGCACCGCTGATCAATCCGGGTCTCGAGCCGGAGATCACCGAGTCGGACCTGGCGCTCGACGAGATCATCCCGGACTCGGACAACGCGGCCTACGACATGCACGACGTCCTGATCCGGATGTTCGACGACGGCGAGTTCGTCGAGACCTCCGGCCAGTTCGCGCCCAACATGATCACCGGGTTCGCCCGGGTCGACGGCGAGCCGGTCGGCGTGGTCGCCAACCAGCCGCTGCACCTGTCCGGTGCCCTGGACATCGACGCTTCCGAGAAGGCCACCCGGCACATGATGCTGTGTGACGCCTACTCGATCCCGATCGTCTACGTGGTGGACACCCCGGGCTACCTGCCGGGCGTCCAGCAGGAGAAGCTCGGCATCATCCACCGCGGCGCCAAGATGGGCTACGCGGTCGCGGCGTCCTCGGTTCCCAAGGTGACCTTCGTCGTGCGCAAGGCCTACGGCGGCGCGTACGCGGTGATGGGCTCCAAGAACCTCGGCGGCGACCTCAACTTCGCGTGGCCGACCGCCCGTATCGCGGTGATGGGTGCCGAGGGCGCGGTGGATCTGCTGCAGCGTCGGCAGATCGAGGAGGCCGGCCCGCAGGAGGGCCCGAAGCTCCGTCAGCAGCTCATCGACATGTACAACGAGTTCATTGCGACTCCGTACACCGCCGCCGAGCGGGGCTACATCGACGCCGTGGTCCAGCCGTCCGAGACGCGTCTGATCCTGCGTGGTGCCCTCAAGCAGCTCCGCGACAAGATCCGCAACGAGCCGCCGCGCAAGCACCCCATCGCGCCGCTGTAGTAACCGCGATGGGGTGGCGGGCTCCCCGTACGCCTGCCCTCGGGCATCCGCCCCCGCGCCTGCGGCATCCGCCCCCGCGCCTGCGGCATCCGCTCGCGCGCCTGCTCGCCCAGCTCCCAGCCGCTCCCGGTCATGAACTCCCGCCCCCGCCGGAGCGCGCGCGGGAGTTCATGACCGGGAGCGGCTGAGCTGCTCGGGGACACCGGGAGCCGGGCGCCGGGCGCACCCTCAGCCACGGCTCGGGAAACGACACGGCCCGCGGGTGGGATCCACCCGCGGGCCGTGCTCGGCGCACATCAGCCGTACCGGCCGCCCGGTCCTACTCCGGGTTGGTCACCAGGATCGGGCCCTCGGGCGACCACCAGCCCCAGCGGTCCACCGTGTCCATGGTGACGTCGGCCGGCCGCGGGGGCTCGGACTGGTAGGTGCCCAGCGGCGTGTAGGCCTCGATGGAGCCCCAGTCGCGGTTCCAGTCGTGACGCAGGTACGACGGGATCGTCTGGGCACGCTGCGCGGTCTCCACCCACCCGAGCGGGCCGCCACCCTCGTACGACATCCACGTACCGGTGGCGCTGACCGCGAGAGGACGGTCCGGCAGGATCCGGAACTCCGGCAGCTCTGCCACACCCGCGAAGTGCGAGAACGGACGCTGGCACGGGAACTGCATGCTCACGGCCCAGTCCAGCAGGACCGGCGAGGAGGACCCGACCATCTCCTGGACCGTCACGAGCTCGGGCGCACGCGGCGGGGTGATGGCCGCCCATTCGTCGGGGGTGAGGTCGTCGTCGTCGACCCGAATCCGCATGACGTCGGCGTCGACGGGCACGTCCTCCATCGACACCCGCAGGTTCCGCCAGGTCGGGGCGGGGCCGATGTCGTACGGGACGACCGGGACGCCGACCATCTCGACGCCGTTGCCGGTGTCCCGGCCGAACTCGACGGTGACCTCCTGGCCGTACTCGTAGATGCCGTCGGCGTCGAAGCGCCCGATCCGGCCGGCCGCCGAGATGACCAGCAGCGGGTGCGCCTCGCGGTTGTCCGGTAGTTCGTACCAGCCGGTCTCGAGGTCGGCCTGCTGCTGCGGGCCCGCGAAGAACGAGCCCAGGACCGGCGTGGTGGCTGGGTCGAGACCGAACGGCAGGGCCACGGTGGAGCCGTTGACGCCCTCGGCACCGCGGCCGCCTCCCGTACCGGCGCTCTCACCGGTGTTGACCGAGGGGCCGCCGCCGGGCTCCGAGGTGGTGTTGGCGGCACCCGGGTCGGAGACCACCGCGTCGGCGGACAGGTCGGGGGCGACGCCGTTCGGGGTGAAGCCGGTGTTGCCGCCGGCCTCGATCGCCTCGGCCATGGCCCGGGGGTCGACGGAGCCGTCGGGCAGCCGCGGCGCGCCGAGCGGGGCGAGCATGCCTGCGTTGGCGTCCGGCTCGACGAGCACCCGGTCGGCGAGCATGCACGGGTTGCCGGCGAGCGCCGACACGTTGCCCGCGGCGATCGAGTACGCCGGGAACTGCTTCTGCAGCCCCTTGGCGAACGAGGCGACGTTGAAGATCACGAGCAGGCCTGCGACCACCGCGATCGGGGCGGCGGCGAAGGTCCGCATCCGACGGCGGCCCGCCGTGGTCCTGGGCGCCTGATCGCCGGTGTAGTCGCGGCGCAGGTGCTGCCAGCCGGCGAACGCGAACGTGAGCACCGCCAGGACGAGCAGCACGTTGGACGCGGAGATCCCGCTGACGCTCGGCGCCTTGTCCCACCAGGGGATGCCGTAGCTCGAGACGTACCACCACCCGTTGGGGCCGGCGAACGCCAACGCGAGGACCACCAGGATCACACCGAGGAACAGGGTCCGGTTGCGGGCGGTGCGTACGGCCGACGCGGAGATGGCGAGCGCCCCCAGCGCGGCGATCGCCGCACCGATCCCGGCGTACACGCCGAAGTGGTGGGTCCACTTGGTGGGGGAGAACATCATGAAGAACGCGGTGCCCACCACGACGCCCACGAGGCGCCAGACGGGGCCGGACGCGGCGCCGGGCACCTTGCCACGCCGCAGCAGCGTGCCGATCACCACAGCCAGACACAGCAGCACCAGGAGCACCGGCAGGCGGCGGGACAGTGACCCGTCCACCGTCGGGATCATCAGGTAGTAGTAGCGGACGAACTCCTCGTACCAGGCCAGGTTGGGGCCGATCTCGCCGCGCACCCGGATGGCCTCGAGCACCGCGGCGAGCGTCTGCACGCCGAACACGCAGATGAGCACCATGGTCCCGGCGGCCAGGACGGGCGCGACGAGCGCCAGGTAGGAGCCGACCTGGCGGCCGCGCACCACCACGGTGTGGACGACGGCCCGCAGGCCCATGATGAGCGCGGCCACGGCCATGAGCCCGGTGGGCCCGGTGGCCAGTGAGAACGAGGCGATGATCACGGCCACCGCGAACGGCAGCATCCGGCGGGTCGCGATGGAGCGCTCGACGGAGACCCAGGTCAGCAGCGCGCCCAGCGCGATCGCCGGCTCGGGGCGCAGGCCGTTGTTGAACGCCATCCAGAACGCGAGGAACACCGCGGCGGCGCTCCACACCACGACGGGCGTGGTGCGGGCGGCTCGCCCGAGGCGCGGCAGCACCTCGCGGCTGATGACCAGCCAGCACAGGATCGCGGCGATCAGCGCGGGCAGACGCATCCAGGGGCTGGCCGTGGAGACCTGTGCGAACAGGGTCAGCAGATCGTAGTAGGGCGAGCCGAACGGTGACTCGGGGACGCCGTACCAGCGGTAGTAGTTGGCCATGTAGCCAGCGGGCTCGGCGGCCCGGGCCATCGACATGATGTAGCCGTCGTCGGAGGTGTTGCCGCCGACGAAGTGCCACACGGCGAGCGTGCCGATCACGGCCACGTCGGGCAGACGCGGGCGGAACCAGCCGCGGGGTAGGAATCGCAGGCTCCGCCGGCCGTCGGTCTGGTCGAGCCCGTGCAGCGCCCACAGTGCGACCGCCGTCGACAGCAGGCCCAGGACGATCGCCGCCCACTTCAGCGTGGTGGGATCGGTGGTGAAGCGCGAATCCACCTCGACCGACACCGCGAGCTCGTCCGGCACGGCGGTGTCGAGGGGCAGGTCGGTGTAGAGACCAACGACCATGGGGCGCAGGTTGTCGGCGTCGATGCGGCCGGCCGCGGTGGGGCCGTCGAGACCCTCGAAGGACGCCTCCGCGTAGGTGGGGGCCGCCACCACGCTCAGGACACTGCACTCACCGGCGGCGACCTGCTCGCGTGGCGCGGAGACGATGACCCGGTTGCGGGAGACCACGTCGACCGTGTCGGCGGAGGCGCGGATGAACATCGCACGCTCCCCGGCCTCCTCGCCGGCGGCCGGGGCGGTGGACAGCACGATGCCGCCGTCCTCCGGGAGGTCGGCGACCAGGGTGCAGGGGATGGTCGCGGTGACCTCCTGCGGGGTGTGCGCCATGAGCGGCGCGGTGACCGACTCGACGGACCCGTTCTGGGGCCACTGGACCGAGGAGGTCGTCTGCGCCACCGGCAGGAACGGCAGGGCCAGGAAGCACAGGGTGCCCACCAGACCGCTGACGATGGCGATGACGCGGAGCCTGGCGACCCGGGAGTCCGAGGCGACCGGGGCGACCGGGGCGACGTCCTGATCGGATGCCGCTGGAGTGGCCGGGTCGGAGTCAGGGGACGCGCCCGAGCCGGCTGCGGAGGAAGAGTCTGACACGACGACAGATTCTAGGCGACGATCAGTTCATCGGTCCGGGTGTGGTCCAGCCCCACCGCACCTCGCTGCCGAGGATCAGCTCGGCCGGGGTGGCCGTGGGATCGAGTGGCTCGAACCGCTGGAGGGAGCCCCAGTCCCGCGACCAGTCGTGGTCGAGATAGGTGGGGACGGTCACGGCCTCGACGGTCTGGGTGGTCCACAGCAGCGGTCCGCCGCCGCCCGCGCTCTGCCACCAGTTGGCGGCGGACGAGGATTCGCGGTCGGCGAGGATCCGGTACTCGGGGATCTCGGCGACGCCGCCGTTGTGGACGAACGGCCGCTGGCAGGGGAACGCCAACGCCACGACCCAGTCGATGAGGACGGGATCGGTATGGCCCACGACCTCGTCGAGGGTGCTCAGTCGCGGGTTACGGGGCGGGGTGACGGCGATCCAGCGGTCCGGGTCGAGGTTGTTGTCCTCCACCACCACGCGCACGACCTGGGCGTCCTCGGGGATATCTTCGAGCGGGATCCGCAGGTTCCGCCACGCGGGCGCCGGCCCGATGTCGGTGGGCGTCATGGAGCCCATCACCTCGAAGTCGGTGGGCCCTGCCGCGCCCACGCGGCCCGGCCGGCCGTACTCGATGCGCACGTCGCCGGCACCGATGCGGCCGGCGACGGCCATCACGAGCAGCGGACGGTTGGGGCTGCGGTCGGGGAGTCGGTACCAGGCCGAGGTGAGTTCGGCGGCGACCTGCGGGCCGCGCCGGTAGGAGCCCAGCACCGGCGTGGTCTCGGGGTCGAGGCCGAACGGTAGTGCCACGGTGGAGCCGTTGACGGTCAGTGCGCCGCGGCCGCCGGTGGTGCCGGCGTCGACGCCGTCGCCGGGATCGCGCTCGTCGGGCTGGGACTGGGCGAGCGAGCCGGAGGCCTCGGCGCTGTCGACGGTGATCGAATCGGGCAGGCCGTTGGGGGCGAAGCCGTTGACGACGCCGGCGCCGAGCGAGATCTCGGGCCCGGCGCCGATCGCGGTGAGGATCCCGTCGTTGGAGTTCTCCTCGACGAGCACGGAGTCGGCGAGCGAGCACGGCTGCCCGGCGATCGCGCGCATGTTGGCGCGGCCGACCGTGTAGGCGGGGGATTGGGCGAACACCGCGGTGACGACGGAGACCAGTTCGAAGATCACGACGGTGAACGCCACGACCGTCAGGGGTGCGCCGTCGATGCCGCGCCCGTCGCGGTGCCGCGCCGCGGGGGTGTCGGCGCGGGAGCGCAGGAACGGGATGTGGCGGGTGACCCGGCGCCACAGGGCGCGTCCGGGTTCGTCGGGCAGGAACCCGATGTGGATGAGCCCGGCGACCAGCAGGCACGCGAATCCGCCGAGGAAGGCGAGGTACTGGATCTGGACGCCGCCGACGGAGGGGAAGGAGTCGGCGAAGGGGATGCCGTAGTCGGAGACGTACCACCAGGTGTTGTTGGTGGCGGTGGACAGTCCGACGACGAGGCACAGCGCCGCCCACACGAGCCACCGACTCCGGGCGAGCGACACGGACGAGGAACGAAGGGCGATCACGGCCAGGACCGCCAGCGCCCCGGCCAGCCCTGCGAAGACGCCGAAGTGGTGGGTCCATTTGGTGGGGGTGAACACCAGGAACAGCAGCGAGCCCGCGATCACGCCGATGAGCCGCCGGGACGGCCCCGCGGCGGCGCCGGGAATCCCGCCCCGTCGTAGCATGACGGCCGAGACGAGCACCAGGCACATGAGCATGAGCAGGACGGGGAAGCGGCGGGCCACGCCGCCGTCGGCCGAGACGCTGAACAGTGCCTCCCAGCGTTCCTTCTCGCCGTACCAGGGCAGGCTCGGCCCGAGCTCGGTGCGGATGCGGGTGGCCTCGAGGACCGCGGCCAGGGTCTGGTCGGCGAAGACGGTGTAGAGCAGCGCCAGGCCCACGGCCAGGACGGGGCCTGCGATCGCGGCCCAGCCCACAATCTTCGCGCGTCGGCGGGCCATGCGGACGAACTCGCGGGCGCCGGCGGCCAGCGCGGCCACGCACATCAGGCCGGTGGGCCCGGTGCCGAGGGAGAACGCGGCGACACCGATCGCGGCGACCCCCGGCACGAGCCGGCGGGTGGCGATGGAGCGCTCGACCAGCGACCACGTGAGCAGCGCACCCAGCGCGATGACCGGCTCGGGCCGCAGCCCGTTGTTGAACGCCATCCAGAACGCGAGGAACAGGGCGGCGCCGGTCCAGCGCGGCCGATGCCAGGTGCGGGCCAGCCGGCCGAGGCGGGGGATGACCTCGCGGCTGATGATCAGCCACGAGAGGATGCCGCACAGCAGCGTGGGTAGGCGCATCCACGGACTGGCGGTGGAGATCTCGGCGAAGACCCGCAGGATCTCGTAGTACCAGCCGACCGGGGACTCGGGTGAGCCGAGCCAGCGGAAGTAGTTGGCCATGTAGCCGCTCGGTCCGGCGGAGCGGGCCATGGTGAGCAGGTAGCCGTCGTCGGAGGTGTTGGCGCCCACGAAGTGCCAGAAGGTCAGGACGCTGATCACCACGCCGTCGACCCCGGAGAGGCGCAGCCACGAGCGGGGCACGAAGCGCCGGTCGGAGCGGCCGTCGATGCGGTCCAGGCGGTGCAGGAACCAGACCGAGGCGATCGTGGCCGCCACCCCGATCAGCATCAGCACCAGCTTGATCAGCGTCGGGCTCGAGGAGTAGCGGGAGTCGACCGTCACCTCGACGGTCGACTCGCCGAGGCCGTCGGGCGCGGTCGCGGCGGTCAGATCGGTGAACACGCCGGTGACCTGCGGCCGCATGCTGCCGGGGACGGCGGCGCGGACGGGATCGTCGGCGTCCTCGGGATCGCGGTCCAGGCCGGTCAGCTCGGCGACGAGGATGCCCGTCTCGGCCCGCACGTGCAGGGTCTCGCAGTCCGCGTCGCGCAGCGTGGCCAGTGGCACCGACAGCAGCGTGAGGTTGCGGACCACCACCTCGATGACCGGGTCCCCGGCGGCGTCGGAGGACCGCTGCACCACGAGCCCGTCCGAGATCCGGCCGGGGGCGTCCTCGGGCAGCGTGGAGAACACGACGGTGTTTTCCGGGACCTGGCTCAGCGGTCCACACGGCGCCGAGATGGTCAGATCGAGTGGCCGCCCGGACACGAGCGGCGAGGTGACCGAGGCGTAGTCGGGGCCGGCGGTCCACTGCACCTGACTGGTGTCCTGGTGCACCGGCAGCAGGCCGGCGAGGATCGCCAGGAACGCCCCGAGGAAGCCGGTGATGATCGCCCAGCGGCGGTCGCGGCCCATTCCCGGGTAGGGGTGGAGACCGAGTGGCCGGTCAGGGTCGGTGTCGCGGTGCGGGTCAGCGACGATGTCTGCGCGCTCGTCCGCCTCTCGGTTCGCCACGCCTGATCACCGCACCACGATCACGGCGAACGGTCCCACGTCGTGGACCTCGAAGTGGGGCCCGGAGACCGCCTCGGCGGGGATGGTGACGGAGAAGCGCCGCACGTTGGGATCGTTGGGGTAGGTGTCCTCGGCCAGTCGCAGTGAGTAGCCGTCGCCGGTGGGGCGCGCCAGGATCACGTCGGGGGCGCGCCAGTCCGTGCCGGTCATGAGGGCGTGGAGCTCCTCGCCGCTGGTGGCCTCCTCCCACGCGATCATCGCCGCGTTGCGGTCGGCGTAGCGTCCCAGCGGGTTGGCGTAGTGGGAGGTCACCGCCTGGTAGGCCAGGTAGGGGTTGTAGGCGAGGAAGGCGTCCGCGGTACTGACGACGACGAGGTCGGTCTTGTCGCGGCCCGGGAACGCCTCGGCGATCACGGCGTTGACGTCCGCGTAGTGGGACTCCGGTCCGGGCGGGAAGCGGTCGGCCCGCGCGCCGGCCCCGTCGGTGTCGGTGTAGGCGAGCCGGATCTCCTCGTGCAGGTGGTCCGGGATGCCCTGCACCTGCGCGAGCACGGCCAGGGCGGACACCACGCCCACGGCGGCGCTCGCCCGCCGTCGGCATCCAGTGGCCTCCGCGGCGGGGCGATCCGAGCCGTTCTGACGTCCGGCGGCCCGCACCAGCAGCCCGGCGACGTCGGCGATCGCGAACACCCCGGCCACCATCAGCAGACCGATGAGCACGGGCTCGAGGCGGAAGCCGAGCATGGTGGTGCCGAGAACGGTGACGGCCATCGACGCCAGGCACCACAGGTAGACGGCGGCCACACCGAGCCCGAGGGCCTGCGCGCGGCGCGAGGACCGGGCCCGGACGACGATCCAGATCAGACCGGCCAGGCAGACGAGACCGGTCAGCCCGCCGGCGGTCATGGGCAGCGGCAACCGCGCGCCGGAATCAGGCAGGTAGTGCAGGGCGGTGCCGGAGTCGGCCGGCGCCCCGCCGAGCGAGGCCAGGAGGTAGGGGGCCCACACGACGAGGGCGATCGCGAGGGAGCCGACGCCGATCACGGCGAGCCGGGCCGCGGGCAGCCAGGCCGGGTAACCGGTGCGGCCGCGCAGCGCCAGCACGGTGGCGATCGCGGCCATGAGCACGACGGTGCCGGCGGCGAGCGCCGTGTACAGGGTGTACATGCTGGCGGAGGCGCCGAGAAACACCATGGTGGCGACCGTGGCCGCGATGCCGGAGGGCTGCGGGACGGGACCGGGGGCGTCGCCGGCCGGCCGGGCCGCGGTGGGGTGGACGGCGTGCCAGGCCAGGATCAGCACCGGCGGGATGAACAGTGCCACCACGGCGCCGTAGGGCTCGGGGCTGCCGTAGGTGAGCATCATGGCCGTGGAGACCAGTCCCACCACGGCGCCGAGGTCGGTGCGCAGCAGGCGCGTCCACAGGACGGTGACCAGGGCGGCGGCCACGGCCAGCGAGAGGATCGACCACGGTTTGAACGCCGCCCAGCCCTCGAGCCCGGCGAGGTTGGCGAAGCGCCCGCCCAGCCAGAACCAGCCGGACGGGTAGAACGAGGGCAGGTCGGCGTAGGCCATGTCCGGCAGGCCGAGCGACGTGGTGGACCGGCTGAGGAACTGCGTGCGGAACTCCTGGTCGACGCTCACGCCGTGCAGGTAGAGGCGGGACGCCGCCAGCGGGATGCCGAGGGTGGCGGCCACCAGCAGCGCGGACCCGGTGGGCGCGGCGAGCTTGCCCAGACGCACCAGCCCGGCCCGACCGCCCGGCCGCTCACCCGCACGCGCGGCGAGGATCCCCAGTACCACCAGCACGAGCGCGGCGGTCTGCCCCACGACGGTCAGCGCGCGCAGGACGTTGGAGTTGCCGTACGCGGGGAACGTCACGAGCGAGAACCCGACGAGGACGACGGCGGTGACGACGGCGGCGAGGAGGGTCGCCGCCCCCGCCAGACCGAGTCCCCGGAGCGCTGGGCGCATGCTCAGAAGGGGAGCTTGCGGAAGATCGGCCGCGGCACGTGGGTGAGCACGGCCATGACCCCGCCGAACGCGGCCGGGGCGAACACCGCGCCCTTGTCGCGACCGGAGTTCTTGACCGCGATCCGGGCCACCTCGTCCTTGTTGATGGTCAGCGGGGCCTCGTCGACGTGCGCCGACATGCGGGTGCGCACCTGGCCGGGCCGGATGACCAGCACGTCGACCCCGTGCTCGGCCAGCGCGTACCCGAGGCCGGTGTAGAAGGAGTCGAGACCGGCCTTGGTGGAGCCGTAGACGAAGTTCGAGCGGCGGGCGCGCAGACCGGCGGCCGAGCTCATGGCGATGATCCGGCCGTAGCCCTGGGCCTTCATGCGCTCGGCGAGCAGGACGCCCACCGAGACGGCGCCGGTGTAGTTGATCTGCGCGATCTGGACCGCCTTGCGCTGGTCCGACCAGAGTTCCTCGTTCTCCCCCAGCAGGCCGAACGCGACGATCGCCACGTCCACGTCGCCCCCGGCGAAGATCTGCTCGAACGTGGCCGGGTGGGTGTCGGTGGCCGCGGCGTCGAAGTCCACGACCTCGACCGCGGTCGCGCCGGCGGCCGTCATCTCGGCCCTGGCGTCCTCGACCCCGGGGTCACCCGGCAGGCATGCCAGGATCACACGCATCGGCCCCTGGGTGAGGTACTCGGCGCAGATGGCCAGGCCGATCTCGGAGGTACCCCCGAGCAGGAGCAGTGTCTGGGGGACGCCGACGGCATTGATCATGGACGGCAGTCTACCGACGGCCCTCAATCCCCCGGCCGCCCGTCTCGATCCCCCGGTGCGCCGCCGAGATCCCCCGGTGCGCCGCCGGGATCCCCCGCCCTCCGGTCGATAAGAGTGTTCGGCACACGTCGGGCGAGTGGAAATGTGCGGAAGGCTCTTATGGACGGACGGCGGGGGCGGTGGGGCCGCGTCGCCCCGCCGGGTCAGAGCAGTTCGAGACGCCGACCCATGTCGGAGACGAACACGCCGTTGGGGTCGATCCGCCGGCGCGTCGCGATCCACGAGTCGATCTGCGGGTACATGGCGTGGAAGCGCTCGGCCGGGACGCGGGAGTCCTTGGCCGTGTACAGGCGCCCGCCCATCGACATGACCTTCGCGTCGAGGTGGTTGACGAACGCGTTCAGCCGGTCGTTGATCGGGAAGTCCACGCACACGTTCCAGCCCTCCATCGGGAAGGACAGCGGCGCCTGGTTACCGGGGCCGAACAGCTTGAACACGTTGAGGAAGGAGTACTGGCCGGAGCGCTGGATGTCCCCGATGATCTCCTTGAACCCGTCGACCGCGCCCGGCGGGACGATGAACTGGTACTGCAGGAAACCCGCAGGTCCCATGGCCCGGTTCCACTCTCCGAACAGGTCGAGCATGTGGTAGAACTGCGGCAACGTCTTGATCTTGTTCCGGCGCGTCCCGCCCATGCGGTAGTACGCCTCGCCCACCAGGCTGAAGGACCACTTGTTGGCCAGCCCGTTGGGGAAGATGTCCGGGAACGTCAGCAGCGGCTTGGCGTCCATCGTCAGCGGGTTCTTGGCGAGCTCGGGTGCGTACTCCTCGAGCTGCGCGAGCGTCGCGAGGTTGCCCCGCGAGATCGCGGCCCGGCCGAGCTTCGGGGGCGCGCTGATCGCGTCGAACCAGGCGGAGGAGTAGGTGTACCTGTCCTCGGAACCGTCGGTGTGCAGCGCGATCGTCTCGTCGAGCGAGCCCGTCTGGTCGTCGTCGGCGAGGAAGAACGCCGTCTCCGTGCGCGTCATGGCGATCCACACCTTGAGCACGATGCCGGTGAGGCCGTTGCCGCCGACCGTCGCCCAGAAGAGACTGCCGTCCTCGTCGTCGTCGGTCCCGCCCGGCTCCAACGACAACACCCGCCCGTCCGCGACGAGCAGCTCCATCCGCGTGACGTGGTTGCCGAACGACCCGGCGGAGTGGTGGTTCTTGCCGTGGATGTCGTGGCCGATCGCGCCACCGACCGTCACCTGGCGGGTGCCCGGCAGCACCGGGACCCACAGACCGAACGGCAGGGCCGCGCGCATGAGCTGGTCGAGGTTCACGCCGGCGTCGACCACCGCGATTGCCTTCTCCGCGTTGAGCTCGTGGATGCGGTTGAACCGGCTCATGTCCAGCACCAGGCCACCGGAGTTCTGGGCGCTGTCGCCGTAGGAGCGGCCGAGGCCGCGGGCGATCACGCCCCGGCGCAGGTGGTCCGGCGACGAGGCGTTGGCGTCGTTGACCGTCGAGACCGCCGCCGAGATCTCGTCGACCGACCGGGGAGTGAGCACGTGGCTCATCGCGGGCGCGGTGCGCCCCCAGCCGGTCAGGCGCTTGAGCTCGGTGTCGAGGGAGGGCCGGGCCGGGGTCGTGTTCTGTGCGGTGCTCACGCAGTCGAGGCTACCGCCACCGCGGCCCGGGCTCGTCTACACGTGGGCCCCTGAGTGGACGACGCGGGCGCTCCCCTTGATGAACTCCCGCCCCGCGGAAGCGCGCGCGGGAGTTCACGGAGAGGAGCGCCTGGCTCCGGAACGCACAGGTGCGGGCGCGGATGCCGGGTGGGCTGTGCGCGGGCGCGGATGCCGGATCCGCTACGCCTGGCATCCGGAGGTGAAGGGCACGCCCCGGGCGCGGGCATCCACCCAGTCGAGGGCCGGCCCCACCGCGGTGTAGGCGGCGGTGATGTGTTCGCCCGCCACGGGCGTGTACTCGACGTCGGCGCCCGCCTCGCACCATTCGTCGGTGAGCCGGCGGGCGGTCCACTCGGGGACGAAGAAGTCGCCGGGGCCCGTCGAGGAGCCGGGGCCGGGTCCGATCGGGACGGTGGCGTCGCCGTGCCACACCTGCACCGGGCCGGTCGGGACCTCGCGCGGGTCGGCGCCGTTGGCGGGGTCGGCGGTGCCCAGCCGGTTGCGGGCCATGACGCGCCGGACGGTCGGGTCGGTGCGCGGATCGACGTCGGTGAGCATCGACAGCGGCGCGCGGAGGATCCCGATCGCGGTGTTGGCGGCGGCGCACGAGTCGCGAAGGTGGTAGGCGGCCACGTCGCCGGTGTCGTTCAGCAGCGGGTAGAGCTCCGGGTACTCGCGGGCGAGTCCGAGCACGGCGGCCCGGTAGAGCCCGGAGGCGACGGTGCCGTCCATGCTGTCGAACAGATCGGAATAGTCGGCCGGGACCCCGCCGACGGAGGAGCCGACCAGCACCCCGGTCAGTTCGGGCGCGTACACCGGCTGCAGCTGAGCCGCCCACCCGGTGGCGATCCCGCCGCCCGAGTAGCCGACCTGCACGATGCGCGAGTCGGCGAACAGCGGGTCGGTGTCACCCGGCGGGACGAACGCGCGCGCGGCCCGCATCCCGTCGAGGACGGCCCGCCCGTTCGCGCGGCCCGCGGCGTACGCGGCCTTGGGGCCCTGGAAGTCGGTCACCACCAGTCCGTACCCGCGGTCGGCAAGGATCTGCAGGAAAGGTGGCAGCTCGATGTTGAACTTGTTGGGCAGCACGTGCGAGGGCATGCATTCCAACCCGAGCGAGTCGATCGTGACGTTGAACGACACGAGCGGCCGCGGCCCGGGCCCGTCCCAGGGGGTGGCCGGCTCGAGGATCGTGGAGACGATCTGCTGCGGCTGGTCGTGGGAGTCGGCGCTCTGCACCAGGACCTGCCAGCCCCGACCGAAGTTGCGCATGTTGATCGGCGGGACGGTCACCGGCCGGGCGGCGAGGATGGTGCCGTGCGCGGTGGCCGGGTCGACCGCGGGCGGATCCGAGTACCAGGGGTCCGGCGACGGGCTGGGCAGGTACCGCTCCGGGGTGCGCTCGTGTTCGGGCGCGGGGCGGAAGCCGGCCAGGGGGTCGGGGAGTTCGACGGAGCCGGGCGAGAGGGTCGGTGCGGCGCCGGGCGGCAACGTCGGTGCGGTGCCGGTCGTGTCGGCCACCGCGGCGGGGGAGCCGGCTATCGCGCAGGCCACGGCGAGGGCCAGTGTCGAGACGAGGCGGCCGGGGAGGGGGCGGGGCCGAGGGGTCATGCGTCTACGGTAGCGGCACCAAATGGGCGCACGCGCCGGACCTGCGCTGGAGGTGTCGATGTTCACTTCCCGGCGCGCCGACCTACGCTGGTCGGGTGAGTTCCTCCCCAGACAGCACGGGCACGGGCGGCGCGGACCTGACGGGCGATTCGGTCCTGGATTCGCTGCGCGGCGCCGTCGACCCGCTCGAGTCACGGCACGAGTCCGACCCGGCCGCCCCGACCGACCTCAAGACTCAGATCATCCGGTTCTTCCTGACCGGCGTGCTGTCGGCGATCGTCGACTACGGCCTGCTGCAGCTGTTGATGCTGGTAGGCGTCAGTCCGGGCTGGGCCAAGGCGCTCTCGTTCGTCGCCGGCACGCTCACCGCCTACGCGCTCAACCGGCGGTGGACGTTCCAGGCGGAGCCGTCGCGGTCCCGGTTCGTGGCGACGATGTGCCTGTACGCCGTGATGTTCGGCGTCCAGTGGGGCCTGTTCATGGTGCTGATGCCCTGGTTCCAGGGCATGGGGTGGAATGAGTTCTGGGCCAGTTCGATCGGCTACGTGATCGCGCAGGGTGTGGCGACGGTGACCAACTTCATAGTTCAGCGCACGGTGATCTTCCGGGTGCGCTGATGACCGTCCTCTCCGCCATCGGCAGCGTCGCCCTTCTCCTGATGTTGCTCTATCTGCCAGGCGCCGCGGCCGCGGCGATGCTGGTACGGCGACCGCTCAGCGTGCTCGCGGCGGCGCCGGCGGCGGGGTACGCGATGTACTCGGTCGGAGCGATGGTCACCACGGCCGCGGGGATCCGGTGGACCCCGGCGGCCGTCGCCGGATGGCTGGTGATCTGCCTCGTCGTGGTGGCCTTGGGCGCTGTGGCGGCGGGCGTGCTGGACCAGCGCGCACCGTGGGCGCGACGCACTGAGGGTGACGACGACGTCGTGGCTGTGTCGCCGGTCGCGTCGGGGGCCACGTCCTCCCGAGGGGCCTGGTGGGCCGCCGGGGCGGTGGTGCTCGGGGCTGTCGTCGTCGGGGCTGGACAGGTGATCTGGTCCAGTGACCTGCTGCGGCAGCCGGCCCAGTACTGGGACGCGATCTTCCACGGAGTGGCGATCCGCTTCATCGCCGAGGAGGGCGCGGCCAGCCCGTTCGCGCTCGCGGGGGCGGCGCAGCCCGCGAACGACTCGTTCTACTACCCGGACGTTTACCACGCGGTCGGGGCGCTGCTCCTACAGTTGCCCGGTCAGTCGATGCCCGGAGTGCTCTCCGCGCTGTCTGCGGCGACCGTGGTGATCTTCGTATTGGGCACCGTGGCCGTGGTGCGTCACCTCGACGGCGGTCCCGTCGCAGTGGCCGCATCGGCCGCGATGGCCGCCACCACGTGGTCCTTCCCCTTCGCACGCATCAACTGGGGTCCGGTTCTGCCTTACGCTCTCGGAGTCGCTTCGATCACCGGAGCCGTGGCACTGGGTGTGCTGATCGTCCGTTTCCGACGCTTCGACCTGCGCCGGGCCCTGCTGTTGGGTGCGGTTATGGCGGGTCTGTTGGCCGTCCACCCGTCTGTCGGCGCGGGGGCGGCGATCGTGCTGGCGGCCCTGCTGGCCGTGGGGTCGGCCGACGGTTCCAGGGCGTGGAGTCTGGTTACGTTCGTCGTGGCGGCGCTCGCCGCGATGGCCGTGTTCCTGCCACAGTTCTCCCTGGTCTCCGGGTCCGATGTGGCGGGCTTCCGCTGGCCCAAGTTGTCACCGGTATCCACCGTGATCGGTGAGTACCTCAACGTGGCGCTGTTTCCGCCGCTATCCGTCCTCTGGTGGTTGCTCTTGATCGTGGGGGTTGCGGTGGCCGTGCAAAGACGGTCGCGGCCGCCGCTCGCACTTGCTCTCGCCGGACTGGCCTTCTCCGTGCAGTTCTTCCTTGCGTATACGGTCGCGGCGGACTGGTCACACCTGTTCACCGCGGTGTGGTGGGACGACGGCAGTCGCCTGCATGCTCTCGTTATCGTGGCGTCGACCCCGGTGGTCGGCCTGGGGGCGGGCGCGCTCGCCGCGGGCGCGGCCCGGATCCGTCCGGCGGCCGCGCGAGGCGGTGTGCAAGCGGCGATGCTGTTGATGCTGGCCGCGGCGCTTGTCGGAGGACATCTGACCGTCCGAGGGGAGCTCACCCGGTGGGTATACGGGAACGGCCCCGCGGTGAACGAGTACGAGGCGGAGATGTTCGCCGAGCTCGCCGACCGGTACGACGGCGGAATGGTTCTGGGCGATCCGTTCGACGGATCGAGCTGGATCTATACCCTCTACGGCATTCCTGTGGTGCTGCCGGCGCCGCTGGTGGAGGATCCGGACTCGCAGGTCGGCCCGGCCCGGATGCTGCTTTACACGTCCATCGCCAGGTACGGGTTCGATCCCGGTGTCACCCTCACCGTCGAGAATATGGACGTGCGGTGGGTAATCGTGGGCTCGGGGGTCATCGGCGGGCCGGGACGGCCCCCGGGATTCGTCGGTATGGGCTGGAACCCGCATCTGGAGTTGGTCGCCGCCAACGAAGGCGCACGGTTGTACCGCGTGCGCCCGGTGTCACCCCACCCACTTCTGCCGGTACCGCCGGGGGTCCCTCCGGTCGTGCCCCCGGTCGAGCAGGACGTCGATTCGCTGTCAGTGGTGGGCGGTCCGGACCAGCCGGCCGAGCCCTGACCCGGGCGTCCTGCCACGCACTGGCCGGGGTGGGGCACCGCAGCCATTAGCCTGGTGTCGGCCCGCCGTACGCGTCGGTCAGCACAGAGACTCGAGTGAGGGAGCACATGCCCACGCACATGACCGGCGGAAGCACCGCCGCGAGCACGCCCACTGACGGACAGACCGACCGCGACCTGCTCCTCCAGCGGACCCTGTTCTCGGGCCCGCGCAAATGGGTCAACGACGACCTCTACTCGCGCGTCAGCCGCGGCATCGTG